>CALXLP010000008.1 GCA_944389225.1 uncultured Clostridia bacterium
TATCAGTATATTATATAGGAGGTTTTTAATATGGCAGAAGAAATTAACAAAATGGTAGTAAGAGTGGCAGGAATTGTATCCATGAATGATGGATTTGTGTTCATGCATAGGAAAAATGTAATAAGAAATAAAGACTATCAAGAATACTATACCTTTCCAGGAGGACATTTAGAAGAAGGAGAAACATTAGAAGAAGGCGTGATAAGAGAAATCAAAGAAGAATTTGGAATCCATGTAAAAGTAGTGAGAAAATTATATGAATTAGAAAATAATAAATTAAACATGAAAGAATACTTCTTTTTATGTGAATATGTAGATGGAGAATTCGGAACAGGAGATGGAGAAGAATTTTCCAATAATCCAGCATATAAAGATTCTGGAGAATACATTCCAGAAATTGTAAGAAGAGAAAATATATCTAGCTTGGTTTTATTACCTTTAGAAATAAAAGAAAAATTTGTGCAAGATTTAAAAGAGGAAAATTTGTAGTAAAAAAATGTTCGAAAAAATTTTAAAAAATTTTAAAAAATCAAAACTTATGTTTGACATTTTTTTGTTTGTATGATATGATGAGACAAAATAGGAGAATGGAGTGAAGAAAATGCCAAAAAAGAAACCAGAATTAAATAGAAGAGAAAAATCAATTTTACATTTTATCGAAAAACAAATTATGACACAAGGATATCCACCATCAGTAAGAGAAATTGGAAAAGCCGTTGGACTAAACTCAACAGCAACAGTACATGGTTATTTAGCAAAACTAGAAGAAAAAGGATATATTAAGAAAAAGGATAAAAAAGGAAGAACTTTAAGATTATTAAAAGGTGCTTCTGGAGAATCTAAAGTAACATCAAGTAAAGATTTTTATACACAAAAAGAATTGGTTGAAGTTCCAATTATAGGAAAAATAACAGCAGGAGAGCCAATACTAGCTGTAGAAAATATTACAGATACATTTCCAATTCCAATTGACTTTGTTGGAAATTCAGAAAGCTTTATGCTAACGGTTAGAGGAGAAAGTATGATTGAAGCAGGAATATTAGATGGAGACTATATTCTTGTAAAAAGACAAAATACAGCAAATAATGGAGAAATTGTTGTTGCTTTAATTGGAGATGAAGCAACAGTTAAAACATTTTATAAAGAAACAGACCATATCAGATTACAACCAGAAAATTCTACAATGGATCCAATTATCGTACCAGATTGTGAGATATTGGGAAAAGTTGCAGGTGTGTTTAGAAAAATGTAAATATAAAAAATTCACAAAAAGTTCACAATATCTATATTGACCCATGACACTGCGTCATATATAATAAATAATGCAGTGTCATTTAGTTTGCCTAAAAACGGTTTATAGATATAGCCTAAAAAATCTAAATAAAGGAAAGAAGGAGAGAAATATGCTAAAAGTATTAAAAAACTTAAAAAATTCACTAGGAGCTGTTATTATTATTGTCATATTACTATGTGTGCAAGCTTCAACAGATTTAGCATTACCAGATTATACTTCAAAGATTGTTAATGAAGGTATACAAGCAGGTGGAATTACAAGTGCTATACCAGAAGTTATATCTAAAGAAGATATGGATGCACTTCTTGTGTTTACAGATAAAGATGATGAAATATTAGACAATTATACAATGGTTTCAACATCTGATGGAGAGAAATATGAAACACAAGAACAATATGAAGAAAAAATGATAAAAAAATATTTTGGTAATGATTATCAGGCTCAAACAGATACGATTTATATTTTAAAAGATATTGATGAAGAACAAGAAGAAGCTTTAACAGGAATCATTCTAGATCCTTTGATGGAAATGACAACTATCACAAGTGAAGAAACAGCAAACCAAATAAAAGAGCAATTATTACAAAATGTTCCTGAAGCACAAAGAGAATATATTCAAAATATGTCTCTAATGGAAATTATTGAAACAATGCCAGAAGAACAAAGAAATCAAGTTTTATCAGAATTCACAAAAAGAATCGAAGAAATGAGTGATTCTATAAAAGAACAAGCGGCAATATCATCTGTAAAACAAATTTATGTAAATGCCGGAATTAATACAGATGATATTCAAAATAACTATATTTTTAAAACTGGTTTACAAATGCTAGGAATTGCATTAATTACAATGGTATGTGCAGTATCTATTATGTTGTTATCATCAAGAGTAGCGGCAAAATTAGGAAGAACATTAAGAGAAAAAGTATTTAAAAAAGTGATTACATTTTCAAATGCAGAATTAAATCAATTTTCAACAGCTTCATTAATTACGCGTAGTACAAATGATGTGCAACAAATACAACAATTAATTACAATACTATTTAGAGTTGTTGTTTATGCACCAATTATTGGTATTGGTGGATTTGTAAAAGTACTTACTAGTACAGATAATTCTATGGCATGGATTATTGGTGTGGCTATAGTGGCAATATTATTTATTGTAGGAACACTATTTATTGTCGCAATGCCTAGATTTAGAAAATTACAAGATTTAATAGACAAATTAAATGAAGTTTCAAGAGAAATCCTTACAGGACTACCAGTTATCAGAGCTTTTAACAAAGAGAAAAAAGAAGAAGCAAGATTTGATGAAGCAAATAAAAACTTAATGAAGACAAATATTTTTGTTAATAAAGCTATGTCAATGATGATGCCTTTACTAATGTTTATCATGAATGCAATTATGATACTAATTGTTTGGGTTGGTGGTCATAATGTTGATCAAGGAATTATGCAAGTTGGAGATATGATGGCATTTATTCAATATACAATGCAAATTGTTATGGCATTCTTAATGATATCTATGATTTCAATTATGCTTCCTAGAGCAGCTGTTTCTGCAAGAAGAATTAATGAAGTTATAGAGGCAGAACCAAGTATCAAAGATAAAAAAGAAACAAAGAAATTTGATTCAAATAAAAAAGGATTAGTAGAATTTAAAAATGTTTCATTTAGATATCCAGATGCAGATACAGAAATTTTAGAGGATATTAACTTTATAGCAGAACCAGGAAAAACAACAGCTATTATTGGTAGTACAGGAAGTGGTAAATCAACAGTTGTAAACTTAATACCAAGATTTTATGATGTTACAGGTGGAGAATTATGCATTGATGGTGTGAATGTAAAAGATGTGTCACAAAAGGATTTAAGAGATATTATCGGATTTGTGCCACAAAAAGGTGTATTATTCTCAGGAACTATCGAATCTAATATTAAATATTCAGATGAAACGATGTCAGATGAAAGAATGATAGAGGCAGCAGAAATTGCACAAGCAACAGAATTTATTAATGAGAAAGAAAACAAATACCAAGACCCAATCGCACAAGGTGGAGGAAATGTATCAGGAGGTCAAAAACAAAGATTATCTATTGCAAGAGCCATTGCAAAAGATCCAGAGATTTTTGTATTTGATGATAGTTTTTCAGCTTTAGACTTTAAAACAGATAGTGCTTTAAGAGAAGCACTATCTACCAGAACAAAAAATAAAACAGTGATTATCGTTGCCCAAAGAATTAGTACCATTTTAAATGCAGACAAAATTATTGTTTTAGAAGAAGGAAAAATGGTAGGAATGGGTACACATGAAGAATTAATGAAAAATAACGAGACCTATAGGCAAATTGCTTTATCACAATTGTCTGAAGAAGAATTAGGCGAGAAAGGAGGTAAGTAATATGCCAGGACCAATGGGAGGACCTAGAGGAGGTCAAACAACAGAAAGAGCAAAAGATTTTAAGAAAACAACAAAAAAATTAATACGTTCTTATTTAATAAATTATAAAATACCAATTATTATTGTTATGATATTTGCAATTGGTAGTACGATATTTACCATTGTAGGACCTAAAATATTAGGAAATGCAACAACAGAAATCTTTAATGGTTTAGTTAGTAAATTAAGTGGTGGAACAGGTATTGACTTTGGAAAAGTTGGTCAAATTGCTTTAACACTATTAGGATTATATGTTATTAGTGCATTATTCTCTTTTGTACAAAGATTTTTAATGACAAATGTAGCACAAAAAATCACCTATAAATTAAGAAATGATATAGCAATTAAAATTAATAAATTACCAATGAAATATTTTGATAAAAAGACAAATGGAGAAGTTTTGTCAATTATCACAAATGATATTGATACATTAAGTATGAATTTAAACCAAAGTATTACAGAAATTATCACATCTGTATGTACTATTATTGGTATTTTGGTCATGATGTTTTCAATTAGCTGGCAAATGACTTTAATTTCATTAGTTATCTTGCCAATAGCGGGAATATTAGTAACCTTTATTGTAAAAAAATCACAAAAATATTTTACAAGACAACAAGATTACTTAGGACATGTAAATGGTCAAGTAGAAGAAATATATGGTGGATTAAATATTGTAAAAGTATTTAATGCAGAAGAAAAAGTAACAAAAGATTTCGAAAAAGCGAATGAAGAATTATATCATTCTGGATGGAAATCACAATTCTTATCAGGTTTAATGCACCCTGTTATGAACTTTATATCAAATGTAGGATATGTAGCAGTAGCAGTAGCTGGTGGATATTTAGCAATTAATGGAACGATTACAGTTGGTAATATTCAAAGTTTTATACAATACAATAAACAATTCACACAACCAATCAATCAATTAGCACAAATTTCTAACATGTTACAAGCTATGATGGCAGCTGCAGAAAGAATCTTTGAATTCCTAGAAGAACCAGAAGAAGAAATAACAGCAAAAGGACATATTGATACTTCTAAATTAAAAGGAAATGTAGAATTTAAACATGTTAAATTTGGATATGATCCAGATAGAACAATTATAAAAGATTTTAATGCTAGTGTACATGAAGGACAAAAAATAGCAATTGTTGGACCAACAGGAGCAGGAAAAACAACAATGGTAAAATTGCTAATGCGTTTTTATGATGTCACAGATGGAGAAATTGATGTGGATGGGCATAATGTAAAAGACTTTGATAGAGGAGAACTTCGTAAAATGTTTGGTATGGTATTGCAAGATACTTGGTTGTTTGGTGGAACAGTAGAAGAAAATATTAAATATAGTAAAGAAGATGCAACAGATACAGAAGTCGTAGAAGCAGCAAAAGCAGCACATGTACATCATTTCATCAAAACATTACCAAATGGATATCATTCATTAATAAATGAAGAGTCAACTAATATATCAGCAGGTCAAAAGCAGTTACTTACAATTGCCAGAGTTATATTAGCAGATCCTAAGATATTAATATTGGATGAGGCAACAAGCTCAATAGATACAAGAACAGAAATACAAATACAATCAGCTATGGATAATCTAATGAAGGGAAGAACAAGCTTCATTATTGCCCATAGATTATCAACTATAAAGAATGCGGATTTAATTTTAGTCATGAATCATGGAGATATCGTAGAGCAAGGTACACATGAAGAGCTACTTGCAAAAAACGGATTTTATGCTGATTTGTATAATTCTCAATTTGAAGAAGTGGAAGAATAGGGACAATTGGGGACGTTTCTTTTTGGACATTTTGAAGTAGTAAAAGATAATAAAATATTAAAATAATATAAGTAAAAGGCATCTTTTCGATGCCTTTTAAAATTTAGTTGATTTAAATATGGCGAATATGCCATATTTAGAATTGTTAATTTCTTCTCTTTCCAAAAATAGAAAGAATTCTTAAGAAAATGTTGATAAAATCAAGATATAATTGCATTGCACAATAAATATATATTTTTTCTTGGTCAATATTTGGTTCTAGTTGTAAAGCTTTTATTTTATTAATATCATAAATGGTAACTCCAAAAAATACAGCTAAGATGAACCAATCTAATATTAAATCAAATAAAGAACTGTCAAAGAAAAATAGATTTACTATGCTAAGAACGAGACCAATAATCAAAAATACACTTAAATATGTATGCCAACTACTTAGGTCTTTATTTGTTTTATACCCAATTAAACTTAAAACACCAAAAATCAAAGCAGAAGCAATAAATAAAGTAATGATTGAGTTTAATTCAAAAACAGCAAAAATAACAGACAGTGTCACTCCGTTTAATGCGGCATATACAAAATACAGGATACCAACAACAATTGGTGGTAATTTTCTAAATAAAAAGCTAAATAATAAAACGGCAACGAGTTCTATAATTAACAATCCTGTAAAAGAATCTTCTAGTAAAATTTTAAAAAATAATCCTGAAGAATATGTATAACAAGCAATTAAAGCAGAACCTAATAGACCTAAGAACATCCAGAAAAATGTTTTTCCAAATAGTTTATTTTCAGTAGGCATATTTTGTACTTCGTTTTCTTCCATATCAAAACCCCTTTCATTATTATATAAATTTAGTATACAAATAAAAAAGAAAATATGCAACATATAAAATTAAATTCTTAAAATATCGTCCATATTATTGAAATTATACTTAAAATATGTCATAGTAAGGTAAGAAAAACAAGAGGTAAAGAATTCAAAGATATTAATATATGGATAGATAAAAGGGACAAAAAAGAAACGTCCCCAATTGTCCCAAAAGGAGAACGATAAATGAAACAGAAAATAAAAGAAGAATTAAAGCAATTAGCAGATGAGAAATATAGAGAATTTCATAAAGGATTATGCCCTGGTACAGAAAGTATATTAGGGATAAGAGTTCCTGTACTTAGAGATTATGCAAAAAAATTAGCAAAGGAATATGAAATAGAAGAGTTATTGAAAAATATTGATAATGAATATTATGAAGAAATTATGTTACAAGGAATGTTAATCGGATTAGAAAAAGATAATGATATGCAAGATATATTAAAAGATATAGAAGAATTTGTTCCCAAAATTGATAATTGGGCGGTTTGTGATGTGTTTTGTGCAGGATTAAAAATAACGAAAAAACATAAAAAAGAAATGTGGGATTTTTTACAGGCATATGTAACATCAGGTAAGGAGTTCGAAATTCGATTTGGTGTGGTAATGATATTAGACTATTATATAACAGAAGAATATTTAAAGAAAGATTTTTCCATATTTGATCATATAAAAAGTAATCAATATTATGTTCAAATGGCAGTAGCTTGGGCTATTTCTGTTTGTTTAATTAAATTTTATGATAAAACAATAGAATATCTAAAAAATGCTAAGATAGATAAATTTACATATAATAAGGCGTTGCAAAAAGCAATAGAGTCTTATCGAATATCACAAGAACAAAAAGTAGAATTAAGAAAAATGAAAAAAATGTAAAATTATATTTGATAAATATTTTTTTTATGTTATAGTAATAAGGAAAAATTGTATAATGAAAAGAAAGATTTTTATGCAATAAAACAAAAAATAAAATGAAGTACAAAGGAGATAAGAATGGGAAGAGGAAGAAGAGAATTAGGAAAAGAACCAAAAGTAAAAAATGTGAAAAAAGCAAAAAGAATGTCAGCAGAAGAGGTAGAAAAAAAGAAAAAATTGATTGTTAGAACAGGAATTACCATATTAGCCATTATAGTATTGTTTATCATTGCTATGATAGCAAATAACTACATTATATTAGATAATAATACAACAACCAATTTAATTATTAATAATAAGAATGTAACATCAAATTTAAGAAATGAAATTATACAAGAAGATGGCGTTATATATTTATCAGAAGATGATATTGCCAATTTCTTTGATAAATACATTTATTTAGAAGAAGAAAATAATAAAGTTATTACAACATATAATAAAAAGATAGCAGAAGTGAGTTTAGAAGAAAATGTGATTAATATTAATGGAGCAGATAAAACAACATCTGCACATGCTATTGAAAGAGATGGTGTCATATATATACCAATTTCAGAAATGACAGAAGTATATGATATAGAAATTGGTAATATAGAAGAAACAAAAATTATCACAATGGATTCACTAGATGAAGAACAAAAAAAGGCAATAGTAACTTCTAATTTAGCAGTAAAATCTTCAACGAATTTTATAGCAAGAACAGTCGATAGAGTGAAAGAAGGAGAAACTGTTGTTGTTATTTCTTCTGATGGAAGTTATTCTAGAATTAGAACTGAAAATGGAAAAATTGGATACATAAAAACCAATAAATTAGCAAATGAATATGCCGTTAGAGAAGATATGCCAGAGGAAAAACAAGTCGAAGGAAAAATCAATATGACATGGGATTATTATTCAGAAGTTGGAAGTGCACCTGATAGAAGTGGAACAACCATAGATGGTGTAAATGTTGTATCACCAGCCTTCTTCTATATAGATGAGAATGGAAACTTCAGAGAAAATGTAGGAGAGAGTGGAGAAGCATATATTGATTGGGCACATGGTAATGGATATAAAGTATGGCCAATGGTATCTAATGCAGTAGCCGCAAAAGAAAGTTTAGAAATTACATCAGAAATTATGAATAGTTATGAAAATAGAAAAGAATTGATAGAAGAAATTGTGGATGCATGTGTTGCATATGACTTAGATGGAATTAATATAGATTTTGAAAACATGAAACAAGAAGATGCTGATGTATATTCAAGATTTATTATAGAGCTAACACCAAGATTAAATGAAATTGGAATGGTGGTTTCAGTAGATGTAACAGCACCAGATGGTGGTGAAACATGGTCAATGTGTTTTGATAGAAATGTCATTGGAGATGTAGCAGACTATATCGTGTTTATGGCATATGACCAAAACGGTATTTCTAGCACAACAGCAGGAACAACAGCAGGATATAATTGGATAAAATTAAACTTAGTAAAATTCTTACAAACAGAAGAAATCGATTCAGATAAACTAATATT
Organism: uncultured Clostridia bacterium; assembly: GCA_944389225.1. Classification (GTDB taxonomy): domain Bacteria; phylum Bacillota; class Clostridia; order TANB77; family CAG-508; genus CAG-269. Next base: position 8,812 of record CALXLP010000008.1, read on the forward strand.
AGGAATTCCATTCTATACAAGACTATGGACAGAAGATGCAAATGGAGAAGTTGTGAGAAGTTCAACAGTGAGCATGGAAGATATTGAAGATGTTTTACCTGATGGTGTTCAAAAAAATTGGGATGATGATTTAAAACAATATTATGTAGAATATCAAGATGGGGATTATACAAGAAAAATGTGGATAGAAGATATAGAATCATTAAAAGCAAAAGTTTCATTGGTTAATGAAAATGATTTAGCTGGAGTTGCATCTTGGCAAAAAGGAATGGAAACAGATGATGTATGGCCAATGCTAAAAGAAGAACTGGAACAATAGGGACGTGCCAAATCGTTTCATTTTGCAACAAAAGGGACAGACCTTAAAAAAGGTGTGTCTCTTTTTAGTTCTTTTTTTGTATATCTAATAAGGCGTTATATAAAGTAAAAAAATTCTTAAAATCATATGAAAAGCATTAGAAAATCCTTGACAACAGGCATTTCAATGATATAATACTGATAATAAAGAGACACTTTGGAGGGATTTTGACGAATGCAAAAGGAAAATGTATTTTTTTCTGTGGATAAATTTGACGGAATGACAGATGAACAAATTGTATTAGAGGTACAAAAGGGTGATAAACAAGCTTTATCATATTTAATGAATAAGTATAAAGAATTAGTAAATATAAAAGTTAGTAAATACTTTATGGTTGGGGCAGAAAGAGATGATATTGTTCAAGAAGGTTTAATAGGATTGTTTAAAGCAATCAAAATGTTTAAAAAGGATAAAAATAATAGTTTTAAATCATTTGCGAATATGTGTATAGAAAGACAATTAATAACAGCAATAAAATCTTCAACAAGACAAAAACATATGCCATTAAATTCTTATTTATCATTAAATGCTTCAGCATATGACAATGAAGAAGAAAATGGAATAGAATTAATTAATACACTAGATAATAAAATGGTAGAAGATCCATTAGAAACAGTGATGAAAAAGGAATATTATGAACAAATTGAAAATTCAATAGAAAAATCTTTAAGTACTTTTGAAAAACAAGTTTTAGATGGATATGTAAAAGGATATAGCTATATGACAATTGCAAAACAACTAGATTCACCTGTGAAATCAGTAGATAATGCAATACAAAGAATTCGAAAAAAAGCAATTAAAAATATGTTGAACGAACTTTAAAAAAGAGATACATAACTGTATCTCTTTTTTTATGGGGCTTCTAACGGGAATTGAACCCGTGACCTCAGCCTTACCAAGGCTGCACTCTACCAACTGAGCTATAGAAGCGAAAAAGTTTGAACAGTACACATTATACAATAGAAAGAAACAAAAGTAAATATTTCTATTGACTTTTTTTGAAAAAAGTAATAAAATAAGTAACATAAGATAAAGACAAGTAAGAGAAAAAGTAAAATAAAGGTTATCTAAAGAGAGGATTGGTTATTAGCTGAAAGCCAATCTAGAAAAACATATTTGAAAAACTACCTCTTCAAGTTTTTGGTGAATAAGCCAAACGTGTAAGATACGTTATCATCTTTTAATTAAGTGAAAAATAGGATGGAACCGTGTATATATGATGCACTCCTATGGATAAAAAAATCCATAGGAGTGTTTTGTTATGGGAGAATATAAAAGTTCTGGAAGAATAAAAGCAGAAGATGAAATATTATGGAATTTAGAAAGAGAATTTTGTAATTCATCCTTATTAAGAAATCCAAGAACAATAGAGGATCTTGCGGACCAACTTGAAAAATATTGTATACATTGGTACTCGCCTAAAATGCCAGATGTCAGTGATATAGAATATACAAGGTTTATACTTCCTCGTATTGAAATGTTAATTGATAATGATCATCATTTTAAAGTGACAGATGAAGGAAATATATTAGTCTCGTTGCCATTGTTACAGGAAGATGATAGAGGAAACCATGAAACGGAAAAAGATATCCAATACAATTATCTAAAAGAGGGAACAATAGAAAAAGTAAGTATATTTGACCATCGTAGATATGGTATAGATAGAGTATTTAAAAGTATTAGATATGTATATGACAAAAACGGAATTGAGACAGAAAGAGAAATTGAAATGTTAAAAAGGGACGAGGAAAGTTCAAGAACCATATATTTTTTCAAAGAAAGATTAAAAGATAATCCACATATTCTTAAAATAATTCAAAATTCAAGAAAAACAAAAGAAAGAGGAACAGTAAGTTATTATGATATAAGACAAAGTCGACATGTAGAAGATTTAGATCAAACAAAAGGAAAGAAAATAGAAGAAAAGGATATAAGAGGTTTAACAGAAGAAGAACAACAAGAAGTACTTAAAAGACAAATAAATCCTATTTATCAGCAAGGAATAAAGCGCTTGATGGGAATAGGAATAGAGCCAGGAGGAAGATAAATAATAATAGATAAATTATAAAGGAGGTTTTATTATGTTAAAAGTTACATTAAAAGACAATTCTAGCATCGAGGTGGAGAAAGGAACTAGCATTCTAGATGTAGCAAAAAAAATTAGCGAAGGATTAGCAAGAAATGCAACTTGCGGAGAAGTGAATGGAGAAGTAAAAGACTTAAGATATGAATTACAAGAAGATTGCAATTTAGTGATTCATACATTTCAGGAAGATGATTTGGAAGGAAAAAAAGCATACTGGCATACAACATCACATATTATGGCACAAGCTGTAAAAAGATTATTCCCAGATGTAAAATTTGCGATTGGTCCAAGTATTGATAATGGTTTTTATTATGATTTTGATGTAGAAACACCATTTACAGATGAAGATAAAGCAAAAATTGAAGAAGAAATGAAAAAAATCATTAAAGAAGATTTAGAAATTGAAAGATTTTCATTACCAAAAAAAGAAGCATTAGAACTCATGAAAGATCAACCATATAAAGTAGAATTGATAGAAGAATTACCAGAAGGAGAAGAAATCAGTTTCTATAAACAAGGTGACTTTACAGATTTATGTGCAGGACCACATTTACTAAAAACAGGAAAAGTAAAAGCAGTAAAAATTCTTTCATCTTCAGGTGCTTATTGGAGAGGAAGCGAAAAAAATAAAATGCTTCAAAGAATTTATGCCATTTCTTTCCCAAAGAATAGTCAATTACAAGAATATCTAGATTTCTTAGAAGAAGCAAAACAAAGAGATCATAGAAAAATCGGAAAAGATTTAGACATCTTTATGACACATAAATTAGTTGGTTCAGGACTTCCAATGTATTTACCAAATGGAGCAACTATTAGAAGAATTCTAGAAAGATATATTCAAGATAAAGAAATTGCATTAGGGTATGCACATGTATATACACCATCACTTGCCAATGTAGAGTTATATAAAACAAGTGGACACTGGGATCATTACAAAGAAGACATGTTCCCTGTTATGAAAATGGATAATGAAGAAATGGTGTTAAGACCAATGAACTGTCCACATCATATGTTGATATATAAACATCAAATGCACTCATATAGGGATTTACCAATTCGTATAGGAGAATTAGCACATGATTTTCGATATGAATCAAGTGGAAGTGTTTGTGGATTAGAGAGAGTTCGTCAAATGTGCCAAAATGATGCGCATTTATTTGTAAGACCAGATCAAATTAAAGAAGAAGTAGGAAGAGTTTTAAATTTAATAAAAGAAGTTTATCAAAAAGACTTTGGATTCCCAGAATCAGCTTTTAAATATAGATTATCATTAAGGGATAAAGCGAATAAGGAAAAATACATTGATAATGATGAGATGTGGGAAACTGCAGAGAGTCAATTAAGAGAAATTTTAAAAGAATTAAATATTGACTTTTATGAAGCAGAAGGAGAAGCAGCGTTCTATGGACCTAAAATTGATATACAAATTAGAACAGCTTTAAACCATGATGTAACAATTCCAACTTGTCAATTAGATTTTGCTTTACCAGAAAGATTTGAACTAGAATATATTGGAGAAGATGGAAAAGCACATAGACCAGTTGTTATTCATAGAGCTATTTTAGGATCTTCAGATAGATTTATTTCATTCCTATTAGAAGAAACGAAAGGAAATCTACCTGTATGGATTGCACCTGTACAAGTAAAAATCTTGCCAATTACAGATAACCAACATGAATATGCTTATAAAGTAAAAGAAGAATTACAAGCAAAAGGTATTCGTGTAGAAGTAGATGACAGAAATGAAAAAACTGGATATAAAATTCGTGAAGCACAATTGCAAAAGATTCCATATATGTTGATTGTTGGTGAAAAAGAAGTAGAAGGAAATACAGTATCTATTCGTTCAAGAGAAGAAGGCGATATTGGAGCAAAATCAGTAGAAGAATTTACAAAAGAGATAGTAGAAAGGATAGATAGTAAAAAATAATTTGAAAATAGTTGACACTAATAGTATTTTGTGGTAAAATAGGTAACTGTAATCCGCTTAGTCAAGGTACATAAATACTAACAAATAGCGTTAGTTACCTTTTTTAAGGATTAGCGAGTATACAAATAAGGGAGGTGCATTTTAGATGTACGCAATAATTGAAAGCTGTGGAAAACAATACAAAGTAGCAGAAGGAGATGTTGTATTTTTCGAAAAACTAGATGCAGAAGAAGGTAAAAAAGTTACTTTTGATAAAGTAATACTAGTTTCAGAAGATGGAAAAGTACAAGTTGGAAATCCTTATGTAAAAGGCGTAAAAGTAGAAGGAAAAGTAGTTTCTCATGGTAAAGGTAAAAAAATCATTGTTTTCAAAATGAAAGCTAAAAAGAATTATAGAAGAAAACAAGGACATAGACAACCATATACAAAAGTAGAAATTACATCAATCAAAACAGCTGCTAAGAAAACAGAAACAAAAGCAGCAAGTGCAAAAGCTGAAACAAAAAAAGTTGCTGAAAAAGCAGAAGCTTAATTATTTTTAGAATAATCAAAATGAGATATAAAAAATCTGAACCGAAAGGAGTGAAAGAGCATGGCTCATAAAAAAGGTCAAGGTAGTAGCCATAATGGTAGAGAGAGTGAATCAAAGCGTCTTGGAGTAAAAAGAGCTGATGGTCAATTCGTTCTAGCTGGAAATATCTTAGTAAGACAAAGAGGAACAAAAGTACATCCAGGAACAAATGTAGGTAAAGGTAGTGACGATACTTTATATGCATTAGTAGATGGAACAGTTAAATTTGAAAGAAAAGGTAGAGATAAAAAACAAGTTAGTGTTTATCCAGTAGAATCATAAAATATATGGGAAAGGAATCAAGTTATAAGCTTGGTTCTTTTTTTGGGACAATTGGGGACGTTTCTTTTTGGACATTTTTAAATATGTATTATAGAAGATTATATATAGACTTATGAATGTTAAATAAGAAATGGAATAGGTTAAATTCATATGTCATATATTTTGTAATATGAAACTTAATAAAAATGTCCAAAAAGAAACGTCCCCAATTGTCCCAAAAATTATTGAAAATATTTCTAAAAAACCATTTACATTTTAAAAAAATTTGTATAAAATATATTAAAATGTGTTAATTTGTCGTAAACGAAAGAAAATCAAAAAATGAAAGGGAGTATATCAATGAAAATATTGATGTTAACATGGGAATATCCACCAAGAGTAGTAGGAGGGATTGCAAGAGTTGTATATGATTTGTCAAGAACATTAATAAAAGATGGTCATGATGTAACAGTCGTTACATATAAAGATGGAGATGCACCATATTTTGAGGATGACAAAGGAGTAAAGGTATATAGAGTAGATAATTACATGATAAATCCAAATAATTTTATAGATTGGATAATGCAATTAAACTTTAATTTAATAGCAAAAGCAAATGAGATTATAGCAGAACAAGGAAATTTTGATGTTATTCATGCACATGATTGGTTGGTAGCATATGCAGCGAAAACATTAAAAAATTCATATAATATACCAATTGTTGCAACAATACACGCAACAGAATCTGGAAGAAATAGTGGAATTCATGATGAAACACAAAGATATATTAATGATACAGAATGGATGTTAACATATGAAGCTTCAGAGGTAATTGTTAATAGTAATTATATGAAAAATGAATTACAAAGATTATTTGGATTACCTTATGAAAAAATCAATGTTGTACCAAATGGAGTTAATTTAAATTTATTTAATGGAATAGAAAGAGATTATACATTTAGAAGAAGATTTGCAATGGATAATGAGAAAATCATATTATTCATGGGAAGATTGGTTTATGAAAAAGGTGTACAACATTTAATTAGTGCAATGCCTAAAATCTTAAATGGATATCATGATTCAAAATTAGTTATCTGTGGAAAAGGTGGTATGTTAGAGGAATTACAAGCACAAGCAAATAATCTAGGGATTTCTAATAAAGTATATTTTGCAGGATATATGCAAGGTAAAGATGTACAAAAAATGTATAAAGCAGCAGATATAGCTGTATTCCCAAGTACATATGAGCCATTTGGAATAGTAGCATTAGAAGCAATGTTATCAGAAAATCCAGTAGTTGTATCAGATATAGGAGGATTAAACGAAATTGTACAACATAGAGAAAATGGAATGAAAACATATTGTGGAAATCCAAATTCAATAGCAGATTCTATCTTAGAATTACTATATGATCATAAACTATGTGCAGATATAACGAAAAAAGCAAAAAATAAAGTTAGAAATGAGTATAATTGGAGTAAAATCGCTCAAGATACACATTTCACATATCAAAAAGCAATTTGTCAATCAATGGCTGAAAAACAAAAAAGAGAACTTGAACAAGAAAGAGCTAAGAAAACGAAAAAGACAATTAAAGGTGATAATGAAATCACGAATTTACTTAACTTTAGAAAACGTCAAGCATATGCTTAAAATAAAAAAGTTGTATCTTATAGATGCAACTTTTTTTGATAAAGGAAAAATAAAAAGTTAAAGAAATTTCACAATTTCTACAAATTTAGCAAAAAAATAGTGTATAATATAGCTATAATTATAAAAGAAAGAGGAAGAAAATATGGCAGAATTTAAATCAGGATTTGTAACATTAATAGGAAGAACCAATGTAGGAAAATCAACACTTTTAAATTTGTTGGTGGGAGAAAAAGTAGCAGCAATTGCTAATAAAGTTCAAACCACAAGAACAGCAATAAAAGGAATTGTTAATAGACCCAATTCACAAATTATTTTTACAGATACTCCAGGAATTCATAAACCAAAACATAAATTAAATGAAACAATGAATGAAACTTCTTTTGCAAGTATACCAGATGCAGATGTTTTACTATTTTTAATAGAAGCAACAAGCGAAGATATTGGAAAAGGAGATAGACTTATTTTAGAAAAAATAAAAGAAGCAAAACGAAAAACGATATTAATTATTAATAAAATTGATTTAGTAAAAAGAGAAACTTTATTAAAACTAATTGATATTTATAGCAAAGAATACGATTTTGAAGCAGTAATACCAATATCTGCAACAAATGTAAAATATAGAGAACCTATTTTAGAAGAAATTGAAAAGAACTTAAAAGAAGGACCTGCATATTATGATATAGAGGAATATACTGATCAAACAATGAGACAACTTGCAGAAGAAACCATTAGAGAAAAAGCTTTAAAATTATTGCAAGATGAAGTACCACATGGAATTTATGTGGAAGTGGAAAAAATGAAATTAAGAAAAAATAAAAATGGAGAAGAAATATATGATATAGAAGCAACAATTTATTGCTTAAGAGAATCACATAAAGGAATTATCATAGGAAAAAATGGAGAGATGTTAAAAAGAATAGGAAGAGCTGCAAGAATTGATATGGAAGAAAATTTTGGAGTAAAAATTAATTTAAAAACATGGGTAAAAGTAAAAGAGGATTGGATTGATAATCCATCTATTGTTAATAAATTTAAATTACAATAAGGTTGTTGAATAATAAAATAAAAATTGCAAAAGATAATAATGAAAACTAAAAAAATGGAGATGATAGCTTATGATAAAAAAGATTGCATGGGAGGCTTTTAAAAACACAGGAGATATTAATACGTATTTGGAATTAAAACAGATAGAAAATATAGAAGAGAAAATAGAAAAAAACGATGTAAATATTCCAAATGAAAACATAGAGGAAATTTTGAAAAATAAAGAGAATTTTGAATCGAAAGAAGAATTATAAGAAAGGTTTTTAAAAAGAAGAAATAGAAGTTGTTTTTTATACAATACAATAAAATCGAATTTAGAGGGAAGATAAAATGGCGACAGTAAAGGTGAAAGGAATTATATTATCAGAAAACAATATGGGTGACTATGATAAAATGCTCACGATTTTAACACCTAATTTTGGAAAAATATCTTGTTCTGCTAAAGGAGCTAGAAGACCGAAAAGTGCTCTTTTAGCAGGAACCCAGTTGTTCTGTTTTGGAGAATATTTATTATACCAAGGAACAAGTACATATCATATGAATTCATGTGAAATTATAGAGATGTTTTATAAAATCCGAACAGATTTAGATAAATTAAAATATGCAATACATATTAATAAAATCATACAAGATGTGACTGATGAAAATGAAAATTGCTATAATATACTTCAATTATATTTAAATACTTTATATATGTTATCAGAAACAGATAAAGACAAGGAATTAGTTGTTAGTATTTTTAAACTACGTTTGTTAAGTATATTAGGATTTATGCCTAGAGTAATGGCGTGTGTGAGTTGTAAAGAAAAAGAACAGTTATCATATTTTAGTATACGAGATAATGGTTTTAAATGTGAACCTTGTAGTAGACAAGATAAATCTTCTCTATATATGTCAGAAAGTACAAAAAATGCAATCAAATATACCATAACTGCTCCAGCTAAAAAAGTATTTTCATTTGATTTAAAAAATGAAGCGTTAGAGGAATTTAAACTAATTACGAGAATATATTTTAATGAGAAAATGGAAAGAGAGTATAAAATAGAAGAAATTTTTTAATAAAAAGCATATATAAAATGTTAAAGATTAAAAGGTTTTAACTTTACTCTAAGATATGTTTTAGAAATTGTTTAAAAAGGTTGAAAAAAAGAAAAATAACATATATAATAAATATATAACATAAATAAGAAAACATGAAAGAGAAGGGAGCGATTTTTATGAAAATAAAAATAATAGGAAAGGAACTAAAGATAACAGAAGCAATAAACGATTATGTTGAAAAAAAATTAGACAGAATTGATAAATATTTTGAAGATGCAGAAGCAGATGTTACTTTAAGAACAGAAAAAAATGAACAAATAGCAGAAATATGTGTATTAGCAGGAGGAGAAAAATATAGAGCAGTAACAGAAGATAAAGATATGTATGCATCTATTGACAAAGATATAGATATATTAGAAGGTCAAATTAGAAAAGTAAAAACAAAAAAAGAAAAAATGTTAAGAGAAGGTAGTATAAAAACAATGGATTTATCAGAAGACAAAGTTTCTGAAATAGAAAATCAAATTATAAAAACGTCATATTATGAAATTAAACCAATGTTACCAGAAGATGCTGTATTAAAATTACAAGAAAAACCAACACATAATTTCTTAACATTTATCAATGTAGAAACAGGAAAAGTAAATGTTATACATAAATTAAAAGATGGTAAAAATTATGGTATAGTAGAACCAGAAGCATAAGCAAATTAGATATAGCTAACCTATTTGTAGGTTAGCTATATCTTTAGGAGTAAATTGAATGATTATGAGGTACTAAAAATGAAGCAAAAGAAAAATATAATATTATTTATTGTTACAATGATTTTATCATTAATAGTTTTATCTTTTTTTGTTACTGGATATTATTCGATAGACACACTTAGAATACATTCACAAGGTTATATAAATTATGCGACAAAAGATGCATATATAAGAGATGGTAGATTATTTTCAGCTTTGATATTTGTGATTGTAGGGTTGATTAATCCAGAAATGATTGTTATGTACATTATTAATATTGTAATGGCAATTGCGATTTTATCATTATGCGTTATCCAAATATATCATCTTATTGAAAGGCATAAAACATTAGAAAAGCCACAGCATAAAGTCATTGCTTTTATGCTAAGTTATACATATATTTTTAATTTTTTGATTGTAGATATTCTCAAATTTATAGATAGTTTTATGATTGCGACTAGTATCTTACTATTTATTATTGCTATCAAAAAAATAGTGATAGAAAAAAAGAATAAAATTGGTTTTTTACTAACAATATTAGGAGTTATATGTTACCAAGGAACGATACCGGTGTATGTGGCAACAGCAATATTTATAACTTTATTAGAAAATAAAAAAATCAATAAAGAATATTTTAAAAGAATTATGCCATGTGCAATTTCAATTATAATAGCAGCTTTATTGAGTGTGGCTATTGTAAATCTTGTACCGATTATAACGCAAATGGAAATGACAAATAGAGTTACTGAAATTGAAGTAGGTGAATACTTGCAAGAAAATTTAATGAGTATGAACAGAATTATTTTTTATTCATTTTATATGTTTCCACCATATGTATGGATAGGAATCTCTCTTTTGATTATATGTCTATCCATGATTGTTGGAATAAGAAAAAAGAAAATTCAATTTTCTATAAATGTATTGTTTTTATTTATGACATTTGTGGGAGCATTGTTAATTATGTTTCCAATTCAACTTCTTTGGGGAGCTGCTAGAGTAAGTTTGGTGCTAGGACAAGTTATTAGTGCAATGCTGATATATATATATTGTACAAATTTTGAAAAACAGAAAATGAATTGGTTTGAAAAAATAATTGTTTGTATAACAACAATATATTTTGTGATAACAATCATTTCTATTGTAAATAGTACATATGAATACAAGTTAGGAAATCAAATTGATAAAGGTTTTTCTGAAAAAATTGAAAATGAAATTGTAGAGTTAGAAAAACAAGGAATTGAAATACATAAAATAGGAATAAGATATGCTTTAAACGATCAAAAAAATGTAGAATATGGCAGGCTAGTTTTTGAACAGTCAACCTATTTGAAAGGTTTGTATTCGGTGATTTTACATGAATATTATACAGGAAGAAAGTTGGAAAGTGTTCAAAATTTTACAGATGAATTAGAAAATACATATTTTGAAAATCCAAGTGATGAGGAGCTTCAATTTAAGAATATTGGAGATGTGTTATATATCTTGGTTGATTTATAAGAAAAGAAGTAGATTTTTTCTATATAATAAGAAAAAGCGAGCATTAGCAAAATAAAAGGCAGGAAATCAAATCCTGCCTTTATGTATTTTAAATAAAATATATAAAAACAAAATTTAACTTTCTGCCTTTAAGTTAATATACTATTTGTATATTAAAGGTGTAAAACAACTATTTCATTTGTTGTTCAGCTTGTTGAATTAATTTTCTAACCATGTTACCACCTATTTTACCAGCATCTTTAGCTGAGATATCACCATTATATCCGTCTTTTAAATTAACACCTACTTCGCTAGCTACTTCATATTTGAATTTATCTAAAGCGCTCATTGCTTCTGGAACTAATTTTTTATTACTGTTATTTGCCATTGTTTATTCACCTCCAGTATATATACTTTATTAGAAAAAACGATTGCTTTTTCTAATACTAGGATTTACAATATTGCAAAAAATAAACAGGAAATTTTTTCAAATAAAAAAATAAATATTGACATCGAATTTTAAAAAAATATATAATAAAAAGTAAAACAAAGGAGGAATATATGTATAAATTAGTAGCAATAGATTTAGATGGTACAATGCTAAATCATTATGGAGAGATAAGTGAAAAAACAAGAGAAATAGTGAAAAGATGTGTAGAAAAAGGTGTGGAAATTGTACCAGCTTCAGGAAGACCAATAGATTCGATAAAAACAATTGCAGAAGAATTAGGTGTAAATGGTTATTTTATCGCGGGTAATGGAGCTTTGGTATATGATATTCAAAAGGCAGAAATGATATATGAAAATTATATAAAAAAAGAAAAAGTGCTAGAAATTATAAAAATATGCGAAGAAAATAGTATTGCATATAATGTATATACAGATAAAGTGATTTTAACAACAAATTTAAAATTTAATGTATTATATTATTATAAAGAAAATTTAAAAAAGGAAGAAAATAAAAGAACCAATATTAGTATTGTCGAAAATATGTATGAATATGTAAAACATATGAAAGAAGAAAAATTTTTAAAAATTACCATTTGTGATGAAAGTGATAGTATATTTCATTCAATAATCAAAAAAATAAAGGAGATAAATGGAATAGAAATTTTAGATGTTGCGCATATGTCGAAAAAAATCATAAAACAAGGAACAGAAGAAATACCGGTAGAATATTTTTATACAGAAATTTCGGCAAACAATGTAGATAAATGGAATGCAATAGAGTTTTTGATGAAACATCTAAAGTTAACAAAAGAAGAGGTTATGACAATAGGGGATAATATAAATGATAGGAAGATGATAGAAAATGCAGGATTAGGGATTGCGATGAAAGGGAGTACACCAGAAGTTATAAAAGTAGCAAAAAAGATAGCGGATACCAATGATAATGATGGTGTAGCAAAAGTTTTAGAAGAATATTGCTTGTAATGTTACAAAAATATTACAAGCATATTAATTTTTAATGACACGAACCGTTTCCATTGATTTTAAAAAATGAATGCGTTAAAATAAAATAGATAGAAATTTGTAAAAAAATATAAAAAAATAAATATAAAGGGAGGAATTTGTAATGGCAACAAATCCAATGCAAAGAAAAGCAAGAAATTCATTTTTATTAGGAATGTTATTAATGTTAATTATCACAGGGGCAATTATTGCATTTCTAATATTGCAATTAACTAATATGAAAAAGGAAGAACAAGAATTAGAGGCGTCTTATGTTACAGTATATACATTAAATAAAGATGTAGATTCAGGAGATGAAGTTACACAAGCAGATTTTACAATGACACAAGTAACAAATGCAACAGCACCAACAGATTATCTTACACCATCAGATTTACCACAAGGAGAAAATGGCACTATGATAGCCAAAATATCAATGACAAGAGGAACTGTTTTATCAAAAGAAATGTTATACATAGATGAAACCGTAACAGGAAATGATGTAAGAAAACAAGAATATAATATGTTTATATTACCATCTGATTTAGTAACAGGTGATTATGTAGATATTCGTTTACAAATGCCTAGTGGAACAGATTATATTGTTGTGTCTAAAAAAAGAGTGGAAATACCAAATATTTCTGGAGTAGATTCAACAGATACAATATCTATAGAACTAAGTGAAGATGAAATTAATATGTTGAGTAATGCAATTGTAGATGCATTTAAAACGAATGGAGCTAAATTATATGTAAATAAATACACAGAACCAGGACTACAAGAAGCTTCAACACCAACATATCCAGTAAGTTATGATGTACTACAATTAATCAATGGAAATCCAAATATTGTAGAAGAAGCAAGAAACGCTTTATGGAATAGATATAATGCGACAGATTCATCAGGAGTACAAACACAAGCTGAACAAAGAACAAACGTTATTGACGCAACAATTAATGAAGACCCAGATCAATCACAAACGAATTTTGAATCAAACATGGAAGAAAGTATTAATAACTCTATAACAACAAGACAAGAATACTTAGAAGGATTATCAGCACAAGCAGCAGCAACGACAACAACGACAACAAATTAAAAGAAAGGAAATCAATATGAAAAAAGTAGGATTTATAGGAACGTATGACAAAACAGATTTAATACTAAATATTGCTAAAATTTTGACAACAATGAAGAAAAAAGTAATTGTAGTAGATTCAACATTAACTCAAAAAGCAAAATATGTTGTACCAGTTATAAATCCTACAATTACATACATAACAAACTTTGAAGATATAGATGTAGCCGTAGGCTTTAAAGATGAAACAAGCATAAAAAGTTATTTAGGAATTACTGAAACAGAACCTTTACCTTATGATATTATGCTACTTGATGTAGATGATTCTGAAGCAATCGAGAGATTCGATTTGGCTAGTACAGAGGTAAAAAATTATTTTGTTACAGCATTTGATTTATATTCATTAAAAAGAGGATTAGAAGTATTAAGTAATTTAAAAACGCCAATTGGATTGACAAAAATACTATTTGCAAAAGAAATTTTAAAAGAAGAAGATGACTACTTAAATTTCTTATCTTTAGGCTATAAAGTTATGTGGAATGAATACAGAATTTATTTTCCGATTGAAAATGGGGATTGGTCAGTATTGGCAGAAAATCAAAGAGTAGCAAAGATAAAATTTAAAAAATTAAGTACACAATACAAAGATAGTTTAATTTATATTGTTAGTGAAATTTTAAACGATACAAGTGAAAACCAAATAAGAAGGGCTGTTAAAATCATAGAAAGAGGAGTATAAAGCATGTCAGTTGTAACATTTTATAATAGTAGCATAGAACAAACGGGAAAAACTATGTCAATTGCTGCAATTGCTACATATATGGCAATAGAGCATAATTATAGGATATTAGTTGTTTCAACAACAAACCGTGAAGATTCATTAAAAAGATGCTTTTGGGAAGAAAAAAAGAAGAAAAAAAATCTTGGAATTTTTGGACCAAATGCAGCTTTAGAAGTAGAAAATGGTGTAGAAGGTTTAGCAAGAGTTATCAGAAGTAATAAAATATCACCAGATATCATTACAAATTATACAAAGGTAGTATTTAAAGATAGATTTGAAATATTACTTGGATGTGAAGTTCCTCCAAGTGATGGAACTGTTATTGAAACAATGTATCCTAGTATTATAAAAGCAGCTAATCAATATTATGACTTAGTGTTTGTGGATTTAGATGAAAATGTAGATGAGGAAACAAGAAAAACAATTATACATGATTCAGATATTATTGTTATAAATATGTCACAAAGATTGAGAAGTATCAATAAATTTAAAGAATTAAAAGAAAAGAATCAATTATTAGCTTCTAAAAAAGCGTTAATATTAATAGGAAGATATGATAAATTTTCTAAATATAATTCTAAGAACATATCAAGATATTTAGGAGAAAAAAATCAAGTATTAACAATACCATATAATACACTATTTTTTGAAGCAACAGAAGAAGCAGGTGTACCAGATTTGTTTTTAAGATTTAGAAAGAACTTAGATCCAGAAGATAGAAATGCATTTTTTATAGAGGAAATCAAAAGAGCTTCTGAAAATATAGTATACCGATTACAAGATTTGCAAATGAAGATATAAAAGAAAGGAGACCTTATAATGACAATAACAAATATTGTACTAATTTTAGTGGTTTTAGGAATTGCCGTATTTGCAATCTACTACACATTAAAAAAGAAAAAGACTGAAGAAGTAGAAAACACACTTAATATAGATGATAAAACTTATACATTAGATGTAATGAAAGCTTTTATCAAGAAAAGATTAGATGAGATAACAAAGGTCAATTTGTATGATATAGGTCTTTCAGAAGAAGAATTAAAAAGAAGAAAAAATAAAAAATATGAATTAAAAAAGGCGTTAAAAGGTTGTACATATGGTGATGTTAATGATAAAAAGTATGTTAAAGAATTGATATATGATTTATTATCACAAGAATATGGAGTGGATGAAACAAATATATCAAAAGCAATTCCTTTTGATGTACCATCTTTATTAACTGCTCAAGATAAATTTGATATATTAATTTATGTATTCAAAAAAGAATTTGGATATGAAGCTTTATCAGAATTAATAAAGAAATATAATCTAGATGTATTAAAATACGTTGAAGGAGAAGCAAAACCATCATATGTTATTACAGAGCAAGAAATAGATGATATATTTGAAAAAGAAAATATAACATTATCTTTCTCAGATAAATTATCTATTGTTGTACAAAGAATTTATCAACATTATAAAGGATACAGTGCAATAGATGAAATTAGAGATATGAATATAGATGGTGTTTCTGGTGGTGTATCTGGTCTACCAGAAAGCTTTTTAAGCCAAGTAGCACAAACAGATGGAGACTATTTAAGTCAAATTGCAGAACATAAAGTACCAAGAGCTTGTGATAGTATTTGGATTATGTTCAGAGGTAAATCTATTCGTTTAGCATTCTTATCATTTGGTACAGAAGCAGAATTAAAAAGAGTATGTCAAAATATTTATAAATATAACAACCCAGGACAATTGTCAGATACAAATGGTTATAAAATCAATGAAATGAAAGATGGTTCACGTGTTGTTGTTGTAAGACCATCAATGTCAGAAACATGGGCATTTTTCGTAAGAAAATTCGACGTTAAGAGAGCAGCACTAGAACAAATTGTTCACGGACCAGGTAAAGAAGAAGCAATTGAATTATTAAAATATTTAGTAAAAGGTGCCAGAATTATCTCACTAACAGGTGAACAAGGTTGCCGGAAAGACAACTATGCTTATGGCAATGATTGAAAACATATACGAAACAATGAACCTTCGTATTACAGAAACAGCGTTCGAGTTGCACTTAAGAAAAATTTATCCAACAAGAAATATTTTATCAATGAGGGAAACCGAAACAATTTCTGGACAAGACTGTTTGGACGTTCAGAAAAAGACAGATGGTTCTGTTAACATCATCGGTGAGGTTGCAACTGACCCCGTAGCATCTTGGATGATTCAATCAGCACAGGTTGCATCAAAATTCACCTTATTTACACACCATGCTAAGACGTTCCCAGATTTAGTAACAGCATTAAGAAACTCAATGTTAAGAGCAGGTGTATTTACAGATGAGAAAACAGCAGAAGAACAAGTTGTTCAAGTATTAAACTTTGACATTCACTTAGTAAAAGACTTTAGAGGAAGAAGATATATTGAAAGAGTAACAGAATGTATACCAGTAGAAGACAAAAATGAATATACATTTGACCATAGAAATGAAAAGACATTAGAAGGAAAATTTGATAAATTTTTTGATAATGCAACACATTATTTCACAAAATCAACAGACAAAAAATTATATATTTATAGAAATATATTAGAAAATGTTGATGGTGAATATGTTATGACTAATCCAATTACAGATAAAAATATCAAAGAAATGAGAAACAATATGGATGAATCTGATATAGAAGGATTTGACAAATTTATTGAAAGAAATTGGGGAATTAAGAATAAAGAAACTGTACCAGTAGGTGCAGATGCAGAAGGAACAGTAAAAAGAGGAAGACCAAGAAAAACAGAAATATAGAAGAAAAGGAGGTGCTATTCTAAGTGTCTAACCAAGTTATTTTCTACATAATGGGTGGATCAGTAGCTGTATTAGTGGTAATTATATTAGTATATTATATATTATCTAAAAAAATGCAGAAATCTGAATATAAACAAATTCGAAAATTACAACAAGGAACTAAGGAAAAAAGTTTTTCAACAGAGATTTTATATCAAAGACTATATATTACCTATGCTAGAATACCATTTTTAAAACGATATATACTAAAATTAAGAAGAAGACTAGAAATCATTAATATAGATGATGAATATAACACAAGAAAAGATTCAGCAAAAATATTAACGAGGGCACTTGCAATAGTAATTCCAACAGCAGTCATTACAATAATTATAACCAAAAGTAATTATTTATTAATGTTTATTTTATTAATATTTGAATTATTTATGGTAGATACATTAATTGATGGTTCTATTGATAAGAAAGATACAAACTTATTAAAAGAGCAATTAGACTTTTTCTCAGAAATTAGACATGCTTATCATGAATTTAACATGGTAGAAGAAGCTATATATCAAGTTTCACAAGATGATGAGATGGATATATCAAGGCAAGGTGAAAAAATTTATGAAACATTGATTGCAGATGATCCAGAAATGGAACTAGAAAAATATTATGATATTGCTCCAAATGTATTCTTAAAAGAATTTGCTGGTATATCTTATCTAACAAAAGAATTTGGTGATAGAAAAGTAAATGGAGCTTCTTTGTACTTGAAAAATATTAATAATATTACAAAAGAAATGCAACTAGAAATTTTAAAGAGAGATAAATTAAACTATGTATTTCAAAGTTTGTCTTTAATATCTATTGCACCAATATTATTACTAGAACCATTAAAAAGTTGGTCAATTAGTAACTTCTCATTTACAGAGAGTTGGTATAACGGAAAACCAGGAATGATTGTTCAAATTTTAATATTAGTTTTAACCATTATATCTTATATATTAGTTAGAAGATTAAAAGATAATGGTTCAACAGGAATGAATACAAAGAATACAGAAAATCCATGGCAAGCAAAATTATATAAAAATAAATTTGTGAAAAAGATTGTCGATATGTTTATTCCAAAAGATGGAACAAAAGAATATAGAAAAGTACAACAACTATTAAAAGATGCAGCATCACATTTAAGAATGGAATGGCTGTATATTAATAGAATAAGTCTTGCAATTGTAACTTGTATTGCATCATTAATTATATTTGTATATTTACATCAATTAGCAATTGATTATGTATATACAGAGCCGACAACAACATATGATATTCTACGGTGAAATGACAGAAGAAGATAGAGCGACAGCAATGGAATTAACAGAACATGATAATGAAGTTATAGATCAGTTTAGGGGCGACTTAGATGCTACTTTACAACAAGTACAAATTGTTGTAGAAAGAACAGATTTCTATGAGGAATATGACGAAAGTGGAGTAGCACAGGCAGCAGAAAGAATTTTTGACAAAATCCAAATTGTCAATAGTGAATATTTACAATGGTTTGAAGTATTGTTATCTTTTGTATTTGCTATCATTGGATATATGGCACCAATCTGGATGTTGATGTTCCAAGCTAAGATGAGACAAATTGAAATGGAAGATGAAGTAATGCAATTCCAAACAATTATCTTAATGCTTATGAGAATTGAAAGGGTTAATGTTGAGATGATTTTGGAATGGCTAGAAAGATATGCAAATATCTTCAAAGAACCAATAGGAAAATGTCTTAACAATTATGAAGCAGGTGCATGGGAAGCTTTAGAAGAAATGAAAGAAGAAATTAGCTATATGCCACTTGTTAGAATTGTAGAAAGTATGCAAGCTGCAGTAGAAAAAATACCAATCAAAGATGCATTTGATGAATTAGAGTCAGAAAGAGACTATTATCAAGAAAAAAGAAAAGAATCAAATGATAGATTAATTAAAAGAAAAGGTATGATAGGAAAGGCAATCGGATTTGCACCGATGGTATGTATGTTTGTTGGATACCTAATTGTACCATTAGTATTTATAGGATTAACAAGTATGTCAAGTTCATTCAGTACAATGATGACACAAACTTAAAAATGTAGATAAAGGAGGAATTATAATATGGAAAATGCATCAAAAGCATTGATTATGGCAGCAAGTGTATTAATTGCAATTGTTATAATTTCTGCCTTTATTTTAATGATGAGTAATTTAACCAGTTATCAAGAATCCTCTTATCAATCAAATTTAAGTGCACAGATAGCAGAGTTTAATAATCAATATACGACTTATGATAGAAATAACATAAGAGGAAGTGATATGATATCACTAATGAATAAAGTATCAGATTATAATACTAGATAT
Organism: uncultured Clostridia bacterium; assembly: GCA_944389225.1. Taxonomy (GTDB): domain Bacteria; phylum Bacillota; class Clostridia; order TANB77; family CAG-508; genus CAG-269. The sequence goes on from CALXLP010000008.1 coordinate 28,432, forward strand.
ACAGGAGAAGAAGGATTTACAGAAATGCAAATAACGATTAAGATGAATGGGTATAACGACGATTTAGCTTTTGATCATACGAATAGAATCATAACGGAAAGTCAGTATACACAAGATAATATTTATTTAATCGTTGGACGACCTACATTAAATACTGTCAATGGTTCTAATGTAGTTACTAGTGAAGTTACTAGTGGACCTATACGAACGATTGAAAATAAATATCAACAAAAATATTGTAATCAACTTGCATCTGAAATTGCTAATATAGCTTCTATTGCAAATAATAATTCTTATAGTACAAGCAAAAAGAATGAATTATTTGATAATGAAAAAATTTTACCGAATTCAGCTAGTAGTTATGGCGGAGTCAGTGCAATTTATGAAGATGCTTTAAAATATTATGAATATATACAATTTAAAAGAGCATATTTTGATTGCGTAGGGGAACCTGAATATGATAAGAATACAGGAAGAATTCTTAAAATGGAATTTGAATGTACTGGAATAGGAGTTTAATATGGAGAATGCATCAAAAGCATTATTAATGGCTGGAGGCGTACTATTAGCAATTATGGTTCTTTCCTTAGGAATATTTCTATTTACAAGTTTTGGAGGAACTTCTAGCCAGATACATGATAATATTGAAGAAAATCAAGCAACACAATTTAATAGTCAATTTACTTCCTATATGGGAAAAGATAATGTGACAATTCATGATGTGGTTTCTATGGCAAAATTAGCTACACAAAATAATCAAAACTATGAATTTGCACATCGAGCACCTGCAGATGTTACAGGAAATGATAGATATATATCTGTACTTTGTAATAATGTTTCAATAGAATTAGGATATATAGAAACACAAACTGCAGAGCAAAGAAAAAATCAAGTAGAAACACATTTTAATGATTTGATTTCCAATGAATTAAGTTTAGTAACTGCAAATGGCTTACCTAAGTATAATGTACAAGTTCAGATTAGTGAGGTAACGAAAAGGGTATATAAAGTGATATGTAATAAAATAACATAAATGTAAAGGTGAAACATGAAAAAGTTAATTATATTTTTAGTAATTGTATTAATCATTGTTGCTACAGTGGGATATATGTACTTGAATTATAAAGCAAATTATAATGAAGCTCAGGTAAAAAATGCACAATATGAAAGTTATGACGGAAAAGAAATATTTGGTACAGATTTAGCTACACTAATTAATAAAGCAGTAGATGATAATACAAAAAATAAAATAGAAAAAGAAGATACAGGATTATATGCTGACAATGGAACAGATTCTATTAGAATAGATGTCTTATTTACAGATGATAATAAAGTACATTCTATGGAAGAAATTTATAATAGTGGAACAGACACATTTATGCAGTATTATAATCAAATAAGATTTAAATGTACAAAAATTGATTACCATAGTAAAACAGGAAGAGTTAGCTATATGTATTTTGAACAAGTAGCTAGTTAAAATTGTTATTAATGTTACTAAAGAAATTTAGTAAAAAAATAGAAAAAATATATATTTTAAATAAAAAGGGAGGAATTTATTATGGAGAATGCATCAAAAGCATTAATTATCGCAGGAGCAATATTACTTGCCATTTTAATTATTTCATTAGGAATTTTAATTTATAACCAAGCAGCAGGAATTGTCAACAGCAATTCAATGAGTGATGTTGAAATTACACAATTCAATGCACAATTTACACAATATCAAGGAACACAATCAGGATCAACAGTAAGAGCCTTATTACAAGAAGTATTATCAAATAACTTAACACAAGATGATGACGGTAGAAAAGTTACAGTAAATGGAAATGCAGGTGTTTCAATTACTACAAGTACATCAAGTGTTAATATGGAACAAATTAATACAGGAGGATCTTATACTGTTACATGTAGTTATGGAACAAGTGGAGCAGCTAATGCAGGTTTAGTAACCAATATTCAAATTGATAAAAGAAAATAATAACTTAAGTTAAAAGATAAAATAAAAATACATATTGGATAAAGGGGAAATTAAATATGGAAAATGCATCAAAAGCATTAATTATTGCAGGAGCAATATTACTTGCAATCTTGATTATTTCATTAGGAATCTTAATTTATAACCAAGCAGCAGGAATTGTCAACAGCAATTCAATGAGTGATGTTGAAATCACACAATTTAATGCACAATTCACACAATATCAAGGAACACAATCAGGAACATCAGTAAGAGCCTTATTACAAGAAGTATTATCAAATAATATGACACAAGATGATGATGGCAGAAAAGTTTCAGTAAATGGAGATATTACAATGGCAGCTACTGCTTCTTCTGCACCAATTAACAGTGTGACAACAGGTGGATCTTATACAGTTACATGCAATTATGGAACAAGTGGAGCGGCCAATGCAGGTTTAGTAACAAGTATTACAATTACTAAAAGATAAAAATACTTTAATTTAAAATATAAAAATGAAAAAATACATAGAAGACAAAGGAGGAATTTATCATGGAGAATGCATCAAAAGCATTAATTATTGCAGGAGCAATATTACTTGCAATCTTAATTATTTCGTTAGGAATTTTAATCTATAATCAAGCAGCAGGAATTGTCAATAGTAATTCAATGAGTGATGTTGAAATTACACAATTCAATGCACAATTTACACAATATCAAGGAACACAATCAGGAACATCAGTAAGAGCTTTATTACAAGAAGTATTATCAAACAATATGACACAAGATGATGATGACAGGAAAGTTGAAGTTACTGGAGCTGTTACAATGGGTAAAAATGCTTCATCTGCACCAATTAATAGTATAACAACAGGAGGATCTTATTCAGTTACATGCAATTATGGAACAAGTGGAGCAGCCAATGCAGGTTTAGTAACAAGCATTAGTATTAAGAAGAACAAATAGAAGTAGATAAAAATATGTATCACAAAATTAAAGATTATATAAAAGAAAGGATGATATACTATGGAAAATGCAGCAGATGCGTTAAAAATGGCGGCCGCAGTTCTTGTTTTTGTAATAGCTTTGGGAATTGGTATATCATCTTTTTCTCAAGCAAGAACAGCAGCAGATACACTAATTAGCTATACAGATAGAGATAGTGTAACACAATATGCAGAAGATATAGGTACAAAAACAAGATTTGTTGGAAAAGAAACAATTATTCCAACGATTTATAGAGCCTATAAAGAAAATTATAAAATCTTTTTTTATAATTCGGATGGAACACCAATTCAGCTATATACTAGAATAAGAAATGGAGTAAGAGAGTCTGTGAATTCTATAGATTTGGAGAGAGATGTTATAGGAGGTGTTAACCAACAAGAGAATTTTATAATGGCATTATTATATGGTGCAAGTGGAACTTATAAAAGAGAAGATGGTTCAGCGATGACTTTTAATGATTTTTGTGCTGAATTACTAGCAAATAATTCAAAGATAAAAGACTTGAATTCACAAGGAATGTATGGTACAATATTAAAGAATAGTACTTTTGAAGAAAAATATGGTGTATATTATCAAAATGATTTATTGCCGGAAGATTATGATCCAGATACAGATATTAGTGATCAATTTGATGAACCAGAAACACCAGACACTAATAAAACAAAGAAAAGAATTATATCTTATTATAAACAATAGCATATGTACAATATAATAATGGTATTATAAGGAGGATAAAATTATGGGAGATTCATTAATGACAATTGTTGCAATTGTACTAGCTGCGGTTTTAATGTTTGTTTTTCCATTAATGTCAATGTCAGATAGGACTGATGACATATCACAACTAACTGTAAAAACAGCTACAACGGAGTTTGTAGACAATGTAAGAACAACAGGAAGATTATCTATGGACGATTATGCAGCATTTGAACAAGAAATTGCAGCAACAGGAAATACATATGATATCGAAATGGAAGTAAAAGTATTGGATGAAAACCCTGGAAAGAAAACAACATTAGCAAGTTCTACAAAAATAGGTGAAAATGTTTATTATTCAATGTACACATCACAAATATTGGATACATTATCTTCAAGTGATGGAACGACTAAGGTACTTGCATTAAAAGAGGGGGACATGTTTTCAACAAGTGTAAAAAATACAAATACGACTTTATCACAACAATTGAAAAACTTCTTTTATACAGTAGCTGGAAATGATACATATACAATCGCTGCAGAACATGGTGGATATGTAACAGCAAATGGAAGCGGAAACTAACATTGTAATATATTATGAAATAGCCTGTAATGAAGAATTACAGGCTATTAAAAAATTAGATACAAAGGAAAGATAGAATTATGATGAAATATCAATATTTGGCCGTTGTTTTTGTTATTATCATGTTGCCAATATCATTAGTTTTTTCAGCATATATTGGGGCACAATTGGATACATTAGATTTACAAATATCTTATGATACAAAATTAGATAATGCAACATATGATGCTATAAAAGCATTTCAATTAAATACTGTAAACAGTAGTACTTCAGATTTTGTAAATTCCAAAATGAGGGATATCGAAGCAGCAGCAAATAGTTTTTTTACATCTATTGCTAATAATTTTAATATGGCAGGGTATAATAGTGATAATTTAAAAGAATATGTACCAGCATTGGTATTTACTTTATATGATGGTTTTTATATTTATTCACCATTTGAAAATACATTAGATGAAGAAACAAGGAGTCGTTTACCAGCTAATGCTACATATACGGATGGAGAAGAAGTTACAGGTTTAAAGCCATATATCTATTATAGTTGTCGATATGTAAAAGGGCAGATGGATGTAACAATTACATATTCGTTAGATAATTATATAACTGTACAGGGATATGATCAAAATGGCAAAGGAATCAACGATGCAGGATATTTGTTAGATGATAGTTTGTATTATAATGATGCAACAGGAGAAGTTCGATATAGAGGAGTTAATATCACTTCAGAACCGCAATTAAGAGAATGTATAGGAAATACAGAATATGCATATGTTAAAATAAATGGTGTAAAATATTATAGAGAAAATGATAATACGAATACATGGTTTACAATAACGAATGGAAGAAAAAGTACAATTGCTAATCCATTTAGAAATGAAAACAATGATATGGGATATCGCTATTATGTAGAGGCATTTAACTTTAAACAAAGATTACAAAGTTATGGAATTACAAATTTAAAATCATCAAATGCTGTAGGAGTAAATGATATTACAAATGCTGATGGAGATGTCATATATAGTTTTACAGATGCAGATAATAATATATTTGATTTCGATGGTATAGAAGAGCCTGATTCTACGTTTAACAATCATAGAATGGCAGTTATCCGTTATGTTATTGAAAGTAATTTGTCTGTTGCTTTAGCAAATTATAATAATTTTGGAACAGGAACTTATGAATTTAGAATGCCAAAATTAGCAGAAGAAGATTGGGCAAGAATATTAGATAATGTTTGTCTAGTTAGCTTTTTACAAGGATTAAGTATTGGTGGAAAGATATATAATGGATATTCTGTTATCAATAATAATAAAAATGAAGAAGTGGTAACAGAAAATTCTATCTATATTATAGAAAATGTTAATGATAGTAATAGTGAATATCATAGAGTAACTCATAAAGGTTTAGAAAATATGGTAAATGCAACAACATCAAGAGGAGTATTTAATATCGATTTTGAAAGAAAATCTTTAGGAAGTACAGCATCAGAAACAACTTTGTATTTTTATCCACATTGGAATTTAGGATGTTATACTTGTTATGTTGCCCAAACAAATACGGAAAGTTCATTTGATAATATTTATGAATATCTGGATGGATTAAGTAATAAAACACTTGCAAAATTATATTATACAGCATTAGGCAGAGAACGATATAGTATGTACAAAGTATTTAGAAATGCAGAAGAACATGTAAGTCAATTTAGATAGTTTTATATGACAAAATAAAAAAATAGAAATCTTGAAAAAGATTTCTATTTTTGCATTTGATTGAATAGAAAAAATTATAAAGTTAATAATATTATTAGAAGAAAGTAGGAGAATTTATGAAAAAACTTTTCAAAAAAATAATATTATTAACTTTTTTATTGATTATATATGTATATATATTGGTGATTAGTAATATACCAGATAAAATTACTATATTTGAAGGAGAGAATATATCATTAAAAACAATTTTCGGTATGACAGTAAATTCAGAAGATGAGGTTTTAGAGGTTTCGGCAAATTCAGGAGAAAAGACGATTCATAAAATTGGAAATGAAACATTATCTGTTAGCTTATTTGATAAGCTATTTCTAAAAAGTGTAGATGTTTCTGTACTTCCTAAAACTACCGTGATTCCTGTTGGAAATATTGCAGGTGTCAAATTATATACAAATGGCGTTTTAGTAGTGGGAATGTCTGAAATACAAGGAGAAGATAGCAAGACATATAAACCATATGAAAATACAGGAATAGAAGAAGGAGATACAATAGTAAAAGTAAATGAAAATCTTGTGAATTCAACAGATGATTTAATAGAAAAAGTAAATATGTCAAAAGGAGAAAAAGTAGAAATAGAATATATACATGATGAAGAAACAAAAGAATGTAGCATAACACCAGTAAAAACAAGTGAAGAAGAATATAAATTAGGCTTATGGGTAAGAGATAGTGCAGCTGGAGTCGGAACAGTTACATTTTATGAACCATCAACACAAAGTTTTGGAGCACTAGGGCATGGAATTACAGATATAGATACAGGAGATTTATTAAATATTGCATCAGGAGAATTTGTAACAGCAAAAGTATTAAATATAAAAAAAGGAGAAGATGGTAATCCTGGAAAAATACAAGGCACTGTAGAAGAACAAGAAACAATTGGTGAAATTACTAAAAATACAGAATTTGGTATATATGGAAAAATACAAGATTTATCTAGTTTAAATATTGATACAAGTAAAGAAATGGAAGTAGCTATGAGAGAAGAAATAGAAACTGGAAAGGCAATGATTTTATGTAGTTTAGATAATCAAACTGTAAAAGAATATGAAATTGAAATAACTAAAATATATAGAAATAATAATTATAATAATAAAAGTATGGAAATTAAAGTAACAGATGAAGAACTAATAGAAAAAACAGGAGGAATTATCCAAGGAATGAGTGGTTCACCTATCATACAAAATGGAAAATTTGTAGGAGCTGTTACGCATGTTTTGGTAAATTCATCAACAGAAGGTTATGCCATATTTGGAGATTTAATGCTAAAACAATCCAAAGAAGTAAACTAAAAGGGATGTTTGGGATGGGCTCATTTTTCCTTTTTTTTACTGAGACATTAAAAAATATAGAATATAAAGTCATTACACAATTTTGTATAAGCTAAATTCAAATTTAGATACGCAAAATCGTTTCGTTTTTTATATTCTACATTTTTTATCTCGTTTTAGATTTCCAAAGGGAAAAATGAGTCTGTCCAAAAAATCCCTTTTTAGTCAACTAGCATTGGACCAATATTGGTAACCGTTCCAGCACCTAATGTTAAAACAATATCATTTTTTTCAACATGTGTTTTTACATAATTTGCACATTCATCAAAATCAGGTATATATAAAGCTTCTTTTCCTAAAGATTGAAGTTTAGAAACCAAATCTTTAGAAGAAATGTTATAAGTATTTGTTTCTCTAGCAGCATAAATGTCTAATACAATGACATGATCAAAATTCATTAAGGCATTGGCAAATTCATCTAATAGATTTTTTGTTCTACTATATGTATGTGGTTGGAAAATAACCCAAGATTCATGATATTTCTTATTCATTAGAGATTTTGCAGTAGCAATAATTTCTGTTGGATGATGTCCATAATCATCATAAACACTTGCTGTATTATTGATTTTTCCTTTATATTCAAATCTTCTGTGAGCACCAGTAAATTCTAACAATGCAGATTTTATGACATCTAAAGATATGTTGTATTTCATACAAATAGAAATACATGCAAAAGCATTTGAAACATTGTGTTTACCAGGAACAGATAATTGAAATGTATCCAAAAATTTATTGTGATAGTAAACATCAAATTTGGCAAAACCATCATCATTAAACTCGATATTTGTACCATAAATATCAACATCTTTATTAGAAACACCATAAGTCATAACAGTAGCATTTGTTTCATTAGCTAATTCTAAACAGTTTGTATCATCTCCATTTAGAATTAAAATACCATCATCAGGTAATAATTTTACATATTTTATAAATGCTTTTTTTATGTTTTCTAGATTTTTAAAATAATCTAAATGATCATTATCAATGTTTAAAATAATCTCTGCTTTAGGACTAAATTTTAAAAAGCTTTCTACATATTCACAAGCTTCTATAATAAAATGTTCACTATTTCCTACTCTGTAATTACCATCTAATTGTTTTAAATAAGCACCAACTTGTATACTAGGATCTGTTAAACCTTTCATAAAGCAAAGAGAAACCATAGAAGTTGTGGTGGTTTTTCCATGTGTTCCAGAAATACATATGGTATCTTTAAAACATCTTGTAATTTCTCCTAAAAAATCAGCTCTTTCAATAGTAGGAATATTTTGTTTTTTAGCTTCTACCATTTCAGGATCTTCTGGTTTAATAGCAGCAGAATATACAACAACATCTGCTTTTTTCACATCTTCTATATTGTGTCCAATAGTAACTTGAATTCCTCTATTTTTTAATATTTGAATAGATTCAGAATTAGCCAAATCAGAACCAGTAATATGAAATCCCCAGTTATGAAGAATTTCAGCAATTCCACTCATACTGACACCACCGATTCCAATCATGTGTATATTTTTATATTTCTTTAAATTATCTATATTAGGCATTAAAAGACACTCCTTTGTAAATATTTAATTAGCATAAAATTCCAAAAGGAATTATATAATTATATCGTGAAAAATTCAATACTTTTAAAGAAATTTACAGATAAAATAGAGGTGATTTGTTAGTTAAGAATGAAAGTATTTATAAAAAACAAGAGAAAAAAAGTATATATTTTAGTATATTAGGAATTGTAAAAAACGTTACTAAATAAAAAAATAAAAAAAATGTAAAAAAAAGAAGGAAAAAAATTTTTTATGGAGAATAATATAATTGTACATAAGAGTAAATATATGTACAAAAATTTTTTAAAACTTAAGGAAGGTAGGTGCACTACAAAATGCAAATCACAGATGTACGTTTAAGAAAAGTAAATTCAGAGAACAGAATGAAAGCTGTTGCTTCTGTAACATTCGATAACGAATTCGTTATTCATGATATCAAAGTTATCGAAAGTCAAAATGGATTATTTATAGCTATGCCAAGTAGAAAAACTCCAAACGGAGAATTCAAAGATATAGCTCATCCAATCAATGCTGAAACTAGAGAGAAAATTCAAAAAGCTATATTAGAGGCTTATGAAGCTCCAGAAACAGAGGAATCAGCAGAATAATAAATAAAATTAAAAACGAAAAGAGATACAAGTAATTGTATCTTTTTTTAATATTGTATGTAATTCATTTATATAAAAGGAGAATTTTCTATATAAAAACCTATTTTGTATAAGTATTCAATATCAAGTTTTTAGATGTAAAAACTTGAAAAAGTAGCAAAAACAATGTAAAATAGTATAGATTATTGTTTGGAAAGAGGAAAGAAAATGTTTTTAATAGTAGGTTTAGGAAATCCTGAAAATGAATATGCCAATACAAGACATAATATGGGATTTGATGCAATAAACAAATTAGCAAAACAATATACAATTGAAATGAATAAAAATAAATTTAAGGGAATCTATGGTACAGGAATGATTGAAAATGAAAAAGTCATTCTTTTAAAACCACAAACCTATATGAACTTAAGTGGAGAAAGCGTGATAGAAGCCATTCAGTTTTATAAAATTGACTTAGAAAAAGTCATTGTTATCTATGATGATATGGATGTAGAACCAGGTAAAATAAAAATAAGAAAAAAAGGAGGGCCAGGTTCTCATAATGGAATGAAATCTGTTATACAAAATTTGAATTCAGAAGAATTCCCAAGAATTAGAGTAGGAATTGGAACACCTGAATATAAAAATGATAGAATTCAATATGTAATAGGAAAAATTTCATCAGAAGAAGATAAAGAAAAATTAAATATAGGAACAGATAAAGCAAAAGACGCCATAATAGAAATGATAAAAAATGGTGTAGATGCAGCAATGAATAAATTTAATTAGCAAGAGAGGAAAGAACCAGATGTTAGAATTATTTATAAAAAGAATAGAAAAGCAAAGACAAATTATATTGGTAGAAGATGGAAAAATGATAGAATATTATGAAGAAGGAGAAGAAGACAATAAAAATGAAGGTAATATTTACATTGGTGTTGTCAAAGATATTGTAAAAGGAATGCAAGCAGCTTTTGTAGATATTGGTATAGAAAAAAATAGTCTGATCCATTTAAAAGATATTCTAGAAAAGAAAGATGAAAAAAAGGAAAAAACAAATATTAATCAAGATATTAGTACAGTTATAAAACCAAATCAAAAATTATTAGTACAAATCAAAAAAGACAGTAATGAAAAAAAAGGTGCTAGAATATCAACACATATTAATTTACCAGGGAAATATATTGTACTTATGCCTAATACAGATATTATTACAGTTTCACAAAAAATAGAAAATAAAGAGGAACAAGAAAGACTAATTAAATTAGTAAGAGAAAATATTTCAAAAGGTAATGGAGCAGTTATCAGAACATCAGCAGAAGGAAAAGAAAAAGAAATTATTGATGATATAAAATATGTGGAAAGCAAATGGGAAAAGATTGTTAAAGATAGCCAAAATGAAAAGCAAAAGGTACCAAGACAATTATATAAAAGTGAAGACATTGTTGAAAAAATGTTAATGGACTTAGCAAATAAAGGAATCGCACAAGTAACCGTAAATGATAGTATAGATTATAATGAAATTAGTAAAATAAAAAGTGAAAATAAAGAATATAAAGACTTACCAATAACGGTAAAAAGTGAAGAATCTATTTTGGATAGCTATGACCTAGAACAACAAATCAATAAAATGAATAATAGAAAAATATGGCTAAAATGTGGAGGTTTTATCACAATTGATAAGACAGAAGCATTAACAGCTATTGATGTCAATACTGGAAAATACACAGGAAATAAAACAATGGAAGATACTGTTTTTAAAGTCAATAAAGAAGCTACTGTTGAGATTGCAAAACAATTAAGACTTAGAGATATAGGAGGTATCATCATTATTGACTATATAGATATGCAAGAAGAAAAAGATAAAAAAGAAATAGAAAATTTACTAAAAGAAGAACTAAAAAAAGACAGAAGCAAAACACAAATAGAAGGATTTACAAAACTAGATTTAATGGAAATGACCAGAAAACATATATGTAGCCATAAAAATTGAATGTTGGGGACGTGTCAAATCGTTCCGAAATGGAACGAAAGGGACAGACCCATTGGTAATAATAAAGAAAAATAAGCACATAATAATAATTTTATCAAAAAGGAGAGAGGATACACCAAAAAATGAATGTAGGATTTATATCACTAGGTTGTAGTAAGAATTTAATTGATACAGAATGTTTAATAGGAATGTTTAAGGATAATCGATTTCAGATTGTTAATGAAGAAGAAAAAGCAGATATTTTAGTTATTAATACTTGTGGGTTTATAGAATCTGCTAAAGAAGAGGCAATTAATACTATATTGGAAATGGCAGAATACAAAAAACAAAGATGTCAATATTTAATTGTTATGGGATGCCTAGTACAAAGATATTATGAAGAATTAGTAAAAGCTTTACCAGAAGTGGATTTATTCATAAAAATAGAGGATTATGATAAATTATGGGATAAAATAGAAGATTTACTAAAAAGAGGTATTGTTCAAAAAGAAAAGAAAAAGACAAGTAAAAAAATAACTGAAATACCACAAATGCCAATGTTTACTGAGCAAGAATTTTTGAATAGAACGATTACAACAGGAAATAATTATGCCTATATAAAAATAGGAGAAGGATGCAGTAATAAGTGTACATATTGTGCTATACCATATATTAGAGGACCATTTGCAAGCAGAAAAATGGAGGATATTTTAGAAGAGGCAAATATGTTAGCCAAAAAAGGAATCAAAGAATTAATTGTAATAGCACAAGATACGACGAAATATGGTATTGATATATATGGAGAATCAAAATTAGCAGAACTATTGGAAAAATTAAGTAAAATAGAAGGAATACAATGGATTCGTTTCTTGTATGCATATCCAGAAGGTATTACAGAGAAATTAATCCATGTTGTTGCAAATAATGATAAGATTGCCAACTATTTTGATATACCAATCCAACATATTTCCAATACAGTATTGAAAAGAATGAATCGAAAAACAAATAAAGAGCAAATAGAAAATTTATTAGAAACAATTCGTAAAAACATACCAGATATTGTTTTAAGAACAAGCTTAATTGTAGGATTTCCAGGAGAAACCAAAGAAGATTTTGAAGAGTTGAAAAAATTTGTAAAAGTTGCAAAATTTGATAAATTAGGTACATTTATGTATTCAAAAGAAGATGGAACACCAGCAGAAAAATTACCAAATCAAATTCATGGGAATACAAAGAAAGCAAGATATAATCAAATTATGCAAATACAACAAGAAATTTCCAAAGAAATTCAAAGCAAGAAAATAGGTAAAACATATGAAGTACTAATTGAAGATATGTCTTTTGATGGAAAATATTATATTGGAAGAACCATGCAAGATGTACCAGAAATGGATGGAATTGTGTATATAAAAAATGAAACAGACAAAAAGTCAGAAGAAATTGTAAATCACTTTATAAAATGCAAAGTAACAGAGGTTAGTGATTATGATTTAATAGCTGAAATGATTTAGTCACCTAGAGAATAGGTGACTTTTTTATTTATGCAGAATGAAGAACTATATGTAAAATTTTGAATTTTGATATCTGTGTTTGATTTTACGAAAGGCTAAAAAAATGGTATAATATATAGTGATAAAGAGTGCAGAAAGGAGTTATGAACATGAAGAAAAATTTTTTGGAGGAATATTACTTCTTCGAAGGAAAGTATGAAAAAGTGCCATATAAAAAGGTGCGGAAACTAAAGAAGGGAGCAAGATTCTTTTTAAGAAAAAGAGCAATTACACTGAAGTTTTCATCAGATTTAAAGAAAAAGATGAGAAAAGATATGGCGAATTTCATTGAAGAGTCGCTTTGCAAAAGAAAAAAGAAAGTAAAGGAAACAATTCAGGATGTATCCATGCTGTATGATGTGAAGATATCATACGAAATAAAATGTGGAAAAGAAATAATACTCTTTATCAGAACTCCGTAGGGTGTGGCATTCTGCCACCCCTTATTTTATTATCAAAGATTAGCTATGTTCTTAATAATTAAAAGAAATTTCTTTGCTTTATTTTAATTCTATATAGATTTTTTCAGATAAATGGAAATTACTTGAAAAATCGCATATAATCTAGTATAATATTGATATTGAAAACGAGAAGGAAAAGGTGGAATAAAATTATGAAAAAAAGAGTATTAACGGGAGATAGACCAACAGGAAAATTACATATAGGACATTATTTTGGTTCATTAAAAAAGAGAGTAGAAATGCAAAATAGTGGAGATTATGATATCTATATATTAATTGCAGATGTGCAAGCATTAACAGACAATTTTAATAATCCAGAAAAAGTAAGAAAAAATGTAAGAGAATTAGCAATGGATTATTTATCATGTGGAATAGACCCAGAAAAAACAACGATATATATTCAATCTATGATACCAGAAACAGCAGAATTAACGGTATATTACTCAAATTTAGTAACAATTGCAAGACTTCAAAGAAATCCAACGGTAAAAACAGAAATAGCCCAAAAGAAAGAATTATTTGGAGAAAGTGTTACATATGGATTTTTAGGATATCCAGTAAGTCAAGCTGCTGATATTACGACTTTTGAAGGAGAATTAGTTCCAACGGGTGAAGACCAAGAACCATTAATTGAACAATGTAGAGAAATTGTTAGAAAATTTAATAGTATTTATGGAGAAGTATTAACAGAACCTAAAATTGTATTATCAGAAGGAAAAAGAATCAAAGGATTAGATGGTAATGAAAAAATGGGAAAATCTCTTGGAAATGCTATCTATTTATCAGATTCAGAAGAGGAAATCACTAAAAAAGTTATGAGTGCAGTAACAGATCCAAATAGAATAAAAAAAGATGATTTAGGAAATCCTGATATATGTATGGTAGCATATTATCATAAACTATTTTCAACAAAAGAAGAAATTGATACCGTATGTGCTGAATGTAGAGCAGGAAAAAGAGGATGTGTTGCTTGTAAAAAACAATTAGCAAAAAATATTAGTGAATATTTAAAACCAATTAGAGAAAAAAGAAAATATTATGAAGAAAATCCAGAACTAGTGGATAAAATCTTAAAAGAAGGAACAGAAAAAGCAAGAAAAACAGCACAAGAGACAATGAAAAAGGTAAAGAAAGCGATGAAATTAAATTATTTTGAATAATGTTGCTGTATATTGAATAAAACAGTTTGGTTCTTAATATATACAAAATAAAAGGAGAGAATGTATGAAATATATAAAAAAATTGCCACAGGAACCATCTTTTTCACAAAAGGGATTACATGGATATAATTATATACTAAATACACAAGCTATTAGTATTTCTATAGAAGATTGTTTTAAAGGTCATGATAAATATCACACAAATGTCCATAGCACTAAAATATATTATGTAGTAGAAGGAAAAGGACAATTTAAAATAGGTGAAGAAACATTTGATGTAAAAAAGGATGATTTAATAGAAATTCCTAAGAATACAGAATTTGTTTTTGCGGGTAAAATGAAATTGTTATTAATCATGTTACCAGCATTTAGACCTCAAGATGGAATTGATGGAAAAGAAAATGATTTGTATTAGAAAAGGAGAATAACATGTTTACAGATTATACAAAAATAATTATAAAATCAGGAGATGGCGGAAATGGAGCTGTATCTTTTAGACGCGAAAAATATGTAGCAGCAGGACGGACCTGATGGTGGAGATGGTGGAAAAGGTGGAGATATCTATTTCCAAGTTGATAAAGATAAAAATACATTAATTGACTTTCGATATAATAAAAAATTTAAAGCAGGAAATGGTGAAAATGGTAGTGGAAGTCATTGTAATGGAAAATATGGAAAGGACTTATATATCAAAGTTCCAATAGGTACAGTAGTAAAAGATGTAGAAACTGGAAAAGTGGTAGCAGATTTATCTACACCAGGACAAACAGAATTGGTTTTGAAAGGTGGAAGAGGTGGAAGAGGAAACTCTCATTTTGCTACTTCAACAAGACAAGCTCCTAGATTTTCAGAAGATGGAGATAAAGGAGAAGAAAAAGAAGTCATATTAGAATTAAAATTATTGGCAGATGTAGGACTATTAGGATTTCCAAATGTCGGTAAATCTACATTTTTATCAATTGTTACTGATGCAAAACCTAAAATTGCGAATTACCATTTTACAACTTTACAACCAAACTTAGGTGTTGTTAAAACCAAGAATGGTGATGGATTTGTCATTGCAGATATTCCAGGAATCATAGAAGGTGCTAGTGAAGGTGTAGGTTTAGGAATCCAATTTTTAAGACATGTAGAAAGAACAAGATTATTACTACACTTTTTAGATGTATCAGGACAAGAAGGAAGAAATCCAGTAGATGATTTTTATACGATTAATAAAGAATTAAAAAATTATAGTGAAAAACTAAGTACCAGAAAACAAATCATTGTAGCAAATAAAATTGATGTGCAAAATGAAGAATTGATAAAAGAAGTAGAAGATTTGGCTAAAAAAGAAGGATTAGAATTGTACAAAATTTCAGCAGCTACAAAACAAGGTGTTCAAGAATTAATTGATCATGTAGCAGAAGTATTAAAAACATTACCGAAAGAAGAATTGGTAGAAATAGAAGACAAAAAGGTATATACATTAGAAGAAAAAGATGATGATTGGACAATTAAGATAGAAGACGGAGTCTTTATTGTATCAGGAAGAGCAGTTCAAAGATTAATGGGAAGAGTAAATATTGAAGATAATGAATCTATGTATTACTTACAAAAATGTTTGAAGAATATGGGAATTGAAGATAAACTAAAAGAAATGGGCGTTTGTGAAGGAGACACTGTTATTTTAGATGATTGGGAACTAGAATGGTATGAGTAAAAAAATTCTAACAAAACAGAGCAAGAATAAAATTTTTTGCTCTTTTTTTACAACTTATAATCTATTTATAAATCAATGAAATCTCCGGGATATTCATCTTTATAATGGCTAAGAGATGTTTTATTTTGACTGCTTTGTTGCTGCTTTCCATATTTTAAGTTAGAAAAAGCTTCTGTCAATATGTTGACTTTTTCTTTGGAAAATCCCATCAACATAAATTCTTTTTTAGCTTCTTCAGGAAGATAATTATATTCAATCAATCTAGATAGAATCAATTGTTCTCCAAATGTTAATTCATGAATACGATACATTAATATAGAAACAATTGTATCAATATTTTCAATTCCTTTAGAAAAAAATTTTTGTATAGTAGAATATAATGATAATTTATCATTATGAAATAAATCAAGAAGTTGTTGTATTGTTTCTTTTGGAATACCATTTATAATTATTTGAATTTCTGGTGATATTTTTCTTTTAATTTCTTCGTTTTCAAGATATTCTTGTACTACAGTTTTTTCTCTAGCAGAATTAGATTTAAAAACTTTCATATATAGTTCTCCTTATGTGATAAATTCAACTTATTATACCATAATCGGTAAAATTAGTAAAATTTTCTAATAGCAGTTGACGAAACTAAAAAAAAATGATATAAATATTAAGTGAATTTTATGGCCCCTTGGTCAAGCGGTTAAGACGCCACCCTCTCAAGGTGGAATCATGGGTTCGATTCCCGTAGGGGTCACCAAACAAAATCAGTAGATGATATAGTCTACTGATTTTTTTAATCTTATACATAAAAAGTAGAGAAAAACTTGAAAATATATAGGGCAATGTGATATAAAAGAATGGAAGGCAAATAAACAAAACACCTTAGAAAAATAAATATAAATTATAGTACTAAGGAGGAAAAAAATGAGAGAAGTAAAAGGGGAAAACAAAGCAAAAAGTGAAAAGAGACAGAATGCAGGAATTACATTAATTGCATTAGTCATTACAATCATTGTATTACTAATTTTAGCAGGAGTATCAATTGCAACTTTAACAGGAGATAATGGGATATTTTCAAAATCAAGTGAAGCAAAAAAAGAAAGTGAAATTGCATCAGTAAAGGAACAAGCACAGTTAGATATTTCAAATTATGTAGCAGAAAAATTAGAAAAAGGAGAAGATTCAACTGTAAATACACCAGGAAAAGTGCAGGAAATATTAGATAAAGCAAATGAAAATAACGAAAATAAATATTATGCAGGATATACTCAAACAGGTGTGAAAACACCAAGTGGATATGAAGTACCATATGAAGAATTATATACAGCAGAAGGTGTAACTGATGTAAGTGTTTCTAATTATGGAGATAAAGTAGATTATAAATCAAAAGATAGTTCACTGACATGGAGAATATTTTATGATGATGAAGATTATGTGTATCTAATTTCATCAAAAGAAGATGGAAGTAACACTGTAGAATCTTGTATATTAAGCGAATATCTAGACAGTCCAAAGAAATATTCTGGGTCAGCAGATATAACAGACGAGTTTCTAAAATCATTAAATGGTATATGGTTTACAGCATTGGCAGGCAATTCTAATACGAATAATAATGCAAGAGCAGTAGCATATTTAATGGATCAAGAGGTATGGAAAGATTATAAAGATGAAAATGCAAGTTATGCAATTGGAGGTCCAACATTAGAATTATTTATTAATTCATTTAATGCGACTTCAGAAGAAAATGAACGAGGATTTTCAATAAATATAAGTACTTATGTACCAGATGGATATACTCAACAAAGCGGTGTATGCTTATACAAAGAATATAATAATGAAATTTATAATAATGGAACAAACTATTGGTTAGCATCTCCACGTAATTTCTCTGGCAATCAAAGAATACACTATGTAAACCGGAAATGACAATATGTTGAATAGTGTAGAAATAACAGAAAATTGTGGACTTAGACCAATGGTTATTATTCCAAAATCTAAATTTCAATACAACATAGTACCAGAAAATGAAAATTAAAAGGAGAATAATGATATAAAAATAAAAAAATTGAAAAAATTACTTTACTTTATAAAAAAATGTGTTATACTAGAAAGGTAAAAATTAAAAGGGAGTAGCTTTCAATTACTAATCAACAGTCGCGATAGTTATATCTGGTTAGTAAGCTTTTAATAAAGTAAGCAAGACTTTTAAAAGGATAAAATCTTTTTAAGAGTCTTTTTTTGTTGAATAGAAAAATTAATTACATTAAAAAGATTTTATTTCCTAAATAGTATAAAGGAAATGGAGGCTATCAAAATGTAAAGATAAGTAAAAATATTTCATTTTTACAGAAAAATAAAACCAAAATATTGATATATTTTCATGGTTTGGATAAAATAAAAGTGAAAATATACGAAATTTTAAAGGAGGAAAAAAATTGGAGAGTAGAAACTGGTTTAATAAAGAAGTAAAGGATGTAGAAAAAGAATTAGAAACAAACCAAGAAACAGGTTTATCACAAGAAGAAGTCATAAAAAGAAGAGAAAAATATGGATTAAATCAATTAAAGGAAAAGAAGAAAAAATCTTTATTCATGAGATTTGTAGACCAATTTAAAGATTTTTCTATTATCATTTTAATTATTGCAGCTATCGTATCAGGAGTTGTAGGCGTGGCAGAAGGAGAAGGTATTACAGATACGATTATCATTTTAATTGTTGTTATTTTAAATGCCATTATTGGTGTAACGCAAGAATCAAAAGCAGAAAAATCATTAGAAGCATTGCAAAAATTAACAGACCATGCTTCTAAAGTTATCAGAGATGGAAATGTAACTGTTGTTCCAGCAAAAGAATTAGTACCAGGAGATATTGTGGTATTAGATACAGGAGATTA
>CALXLP010000009.1 GCA_944389225.1 uncultured Clostridia bacterium
CTCTATTTAATTGTGGATTTTCTGGTCTTACTCTTCTTTTCATATCTTCTCTTTTATTTTGTACACTCATTGGTCTGTTGGCTGGTCTACTTGATGAAGCTCTTGTATTTCTTGGTCTTGGTGTTGTCATTGATGTTGAACCATAATAATATGATTGCTCATATTTTTTAACAGATACTGGTATTTTATTTAATACAATTCCCGCAATCTTTCCTCCAACATTTTGAATATTGGTAACAATTTTTTGTAAATCATCCTTTTTGGTTTGTTTATGTGCTGTTACAATGACTGTTGAATCCACAATTCTTGAAAGAATAATGGAATCTGTTACCAATTCACAAGGTGTACCATCAATAATAACTAAATCACATATTTCTTTTAATCTATCTAATAGACTTACCATTTTTGTTGAAATTAATAATTCTGAAGGGTTTGGTGGAATATTTCCTGCTGGTATAATATATAAATTTGGTACTTGTGTATCTTGGATATAATCTGCTAAATCATCTGATATTTCTTCTCCTGTATTACTATCAAATCCTGATAAATAATTAGAAAGTCCTGGTCTTGGAGAAACTTCAAAAATCGTATATTGTCTTCCCTTTCTCATATCTGCATCAACTAATACAACTTTTTTCCCTGCTTGTGCAAATGTAACAGCTAAATTGGCTGTTACCCAGCTCTTACCTTCCCCAGGTAATGTAGAAGTCACCAATAAAGTTTTTAATTTATTATTTGTATTCATAAATTGAATATTGGTTCTTAATGTTCTAAAAACTTCTGAAACAGGAGATTTCGGATCTCTATGTGCAATTAATTCTTTTTTCACTATCTTCTACCTCCTTTTCTTTTCTTTAGTTTTTCCATATCCATGTCATACATTGGAATAGATGCCAATACTGGTATTTTTATACTCTTTTCTATATCTTCTTGTGTTTTAACAGTTGTATCTAACATATTAGCAATTAATACATACATAACGGCAACAACTGCTCCAATAAATGCAAATATAACAATATCTTTTGCATGATTTACATTAGATGGTTGTGTTTCTGGAGTTGCCTCATCGACAATATGTACATTGTTGATATTATATATTTCTCCTGCTATCTTTTCTTCAAATACTTTTGCAATTTCATTTGCAATTCTTGCTGCATATTCTGGATTTTCATTAGAAACTGTTATTTCTATTAATTCAGTATCTTCTACTGATGTAACATTAACATTTTTCCTTAAATCATCTTCATTTACTTTAATTCCAAGATTTGATATAACTTGTCCTAATATATTTTTACTTTTTACCAATTCACTATATGTAGCCACTAATTTTGAGTTAATTGTCAAGTCTGTTGTTGTTATTGTTTCTGAAACTTGATTTTCATCTGCACTACTAGATGTTCCTGCTAATACTAAAGTAGTTGATGAACTATACATTGGTGTTACAAATCCTACTGTATATATGATACCTATTACCATAAATATTAATATGATTAATATAATTTGTGCTTTTTTATGCCAGAATATTTCAAATAATTCTTTTAAGTCTATTTCTTCCATATTTCCTCCTTTTATTTTTCATTTTTTATCTTTTGATTTACACCTTATTAGTATACATTTTTATGCATTTTTTTGCAATATTTTAGAGAAAAAAAGATAATCGACCTTAAATTCATTTTCTCGAAGATGCTATATTAATATCTTTTTAGTTGTTTTTTAATTTATGACTTTTTATGTCATTCTTATTTCTCAACTACCTTTTAACCCTAATGATCTACCTCCATCTACAATTAAATTCTGTCCAATAATATATTCTGATTCATCTCTACAAAAGAATTCAACAGCATTTGCTATATCATCAGTTTTTCCTCTTCTCTTTATATAACTTTTATTATCATTTGGTAAATCTTCTATACCTTTGTCCCACAATATTTGATTAGTCACACCTGGTGATACACAATTTACACATATTCCATATTCTGCAAGTTCCATTGCTAATGATTTAGTAAATCCTATTACGCCCGCTTTCGATGCACAATATTCTGAAAATCCAGATAATCCACCTACTCCAACAGTTGAACCAATGTTTATAATTCTTCCATTTTTATTCTTTATCATATACTTTGAGGCCTCTTTACAACATAAAATTGTGCCTCGTAGATTAATATTTAAAACACTATCAATTACTTCTATGTCTTGATTTACTATTTTATTATTTCTACTTCTTGCACTTCCACCTGCATTATTTACTAAGATATCTATATGACCATATTCATTATATATTTTTTCAAAACTCTCTTTTATATTATTATAGTCCGTTACATCTAGATTTATTGCTTTTGCAATTCCTTTGTTACTTCTTATTTGATTAATTACTGACTCTAAGTTATCCTTATTCCTGCCACAAACAATTACAATTGCCCCTTCCATCGCTAGCTTGAAACAAATCGCGCTACCTATTGCACCAGAGCCACCAGTAACAATAGCAATATTCCCTTTTAGTTTTCCTTCATCATCTTTATAGATTTTATACTTACATTCTGTGTTTCTTATTTTATTCTTTATTACATTCAATTCTCTATTTTTTAATTTATTTTTAATACTTTTAGGAATTAATTTTTTAATCATTTTTTCTCCTTATCTTCCAATTGCTTTCTTTATTACATTCTTTATTCCTTTTTTCAATTTATCTGCATCTGACAAATTAAAATCAAAAAATTCATGTTGCAATCTAGCATCCTCTTCTTTTTTAGTAAATACTTCTAAAATTATAGGTTTATCTGAATTTGGTTTCAAAAATTCTTTTAAGTTTTCATCAAACTCTTCCTTATTAGCAGAACTTAAATATTTAAATCCTCTTGACTCTACCCATCCTTTTGCAGTTGCATCATGCTCTGCTGCGACATTTTCATTAAGTGTTGGATATTTTTCCAATCCTTGATTAAAATGAAATAATGCCGCACCACTATTATTATTCAACATAATTCTTACATTATTTCCAACATATCTATTCCATAATGCATTCATATCATAGAAAAATGTTAAATCTCCTATTATTAAAAAGTTTAGTTTATCACTTGTTGCTGCTTGTCCTATGAAAGTTGACATACATCCATCTATTCCATTAACCCCCCTATTACAATATACTTTAATGCTATCATCTAAATCAAAGTATTGCGCTATCCTAATTGTAGTACTATTGGCTAAGTTTAATTCTGAATTCTTTGGTAAATTGCTCATCAATTGTTGTACAGTATATAAATTAGAATATTCAAATTTTAGAATATTAAATTCTTTAGTTTTGTTATTCCATAATTCATAATAACTTTTTGATTTATCAATATCATATTTAGACATATTTTCTAAAAATTCTTCTACTGTCATTTCGAAAATTGTTGTTAAATTTTTATAATAATCTTGAACCATTCCCTCCTCTGTAACAAGCCAACTTTCAAACTGATTTTTAAATCTCTTTAATGAAAACTTTCCATTCCAAGCAACATTCCCTCCTACTGTGATAACAATATCTGGTACAAGTTCATTAAAAGTTCCTGATGTGTTTGTCGATAATGCTGCCCTTGAAGTTTCTATACTTCCTTTACAATGTATATTTGATAATTTATCAACAGAAATCACACAATTATAATTATAAAATATTTTTTCTAAATTATCTATTTTTTCTTCTGTTATATTACTATCTTGTCCATATAAAATTAATATTTTTTTATTTTTTAAATATTCAAATTTTTTTCTAATATTAGCTTCTGAAGTTTTATAATCTATTCTCTCAATTAAATTTACCTTTGGTAATTCATTTGTTGTAAAATCCTTATTAATAGCTAGCATACCTTCTTCTATTGGAACATTTATATGTACTGGTCCTTTTCCATGATGGTCCATTTCTAAAAAAGCTTCATTAATTATTCTTTGACAATACCACTCATCTTTTTCATCTTTTACCATCGGTAAAGAATTCGTATATCTTGTATTTGTTTTAAACAAATTTACTTGGTCTATCATCTGATCTTCTAGTTGTGCTAAATAATATGGATTCTTATCACCTGTAATTACTATTAATGGTAATTTTCTTCTAAATGCTTCCGTAACACCTGTCATATAGTTTGTCGTCGCCGTTCCTGATGTACAGCATATTGCAACTGGTTCATTTATTTCTTGTATAAGTCCTGTTGCAAAAAAAGCTGCACTTCTTTCATCTACTATGTTATATGTCTTAAAGAATCCATCTTCTTCAATTGACCTTACTATTGCATTATGACTATTTCCAGGGGAAATTACTATATTTTTTATATTTTTTTTCTTAAGCATTGCTACTAAAATTTGTACACTTTTTAAATTTGAATACATTTTTATACTTCCTTTCTTCTTATTAACTTATTTAATATAAAATTTTTTAATATTTCTTTTAATTCTTTAAATTCTTTCGTTCTAAATACAAATATAAAAAATATTATATATGTTATCATCATTATTGCAATTCCTTTTATAACAAATCCTAAAATTCCATCTATTAATATTTTAGATATAATAAACTTGCAAATGAAAAAGACAATAACTAATATTATTAAATAATACAAGTATGTTAAATAAAATCTTTTACTCGATGTGTTGAACTTATATTTATGTAATAAATATGGATCATACATAGTTGTAATAAAAAGTCTGGTTAACCCTGTTGATATTAATACTCCGAAAATGCCCACATATTGTACTAATATAACAGATAAAATTATGTTGCTTATAGATGAAATCAATGGTATAAATCTTCCTTTTTTAAACAATCCCATAGTATTTCTAAAAGTGTAATTTACAAATCTCATCCCATCAACATACATATTAAATCCTAGAGCTAAACATATACTTAAATCCAATATGTATTTACTGCCCAACCACATTGAAATAAAATCATTAATAAGCAAAATAACCGCTATTGATACAAATCCATATATTAGAAATGACAATAATAAAATTTGATAAAATATGGATTCTTTCTTTTTTTTGTCATCACTTGTATTTAGATTCCCAACACTAGCTGTAAATCCATTAAAAAATGATGAAAGAAATGCTGTAATAGCGGTAGTAATAGTTGTATAATTAGATAATAATCCAACTTCACTTACACCAACAAAAGTAGAAATAACTATATTATCTGTTCCATTAGATAGTATATATCCTATTTTATATAAAATCAGAGATTTTACATCCGCAAAAATTTTCTTTTCTTCATTTTTAGATATTTTTTTATATTCTTTTTCTTTTATAAAAGGATACATTTTATCAGCTTTTTTAGATGCAATAAAATTATCTAAAAAAGTAGCAGAGATTTGTATTAATAAATATAAAATATAATTTTTTGTTACTAGTAATATTACTGTTTGAACAATATTTTGAATTAATACCGCAACAAAATTTATTATTGTTGTAATATATTCTTTTTGATATCCTATTATAATTGATTTTTTGTACGTAAAAAAATATGAAATTGTTGAATTAGCCAAAAATAATACATATATAAAATAAATATTTTCTTTTATATCTGGAACATCATTTATCATATATTTTAAAAATGGTATTATTAATATTCCTATTGTTAATATTACTATACCTATTAATATATATGCTTTCTGATAAAATTTCATATATGTTTTTATTTTTTCTGTATTATTGTCTGCTATTGGCTTATATAACTTAAATATAATAGCATTTCCAATTCCCAACTCAGCAAACGACAGCATTGTTAATATATTAGTAAATAAACCATTAACACCTAAATATTCTGTGCTTAACACCCTAATAAATACCGTTCTACATATAAACTGTAATACAAATATTAATACTTTTGATAATAAAGCTACTGTTGAATTAATTGTAGTACTTTTAATTCTTGATATTTTTCCTTCCATTAAATGTAATCCTTTCCACATATTTATAAACGCATCGCTTCTTTTATAAATACTTCAGCTTTTCTTCTTTCTTCTTCTAATATTTTATAAGCTTCTTTATAATCTATTTTTAATTGGCTTTGTGTAATTTTATTTTTATACCATCTATTTTCTAATTTAAATTTTCTCAATAAAGTATCTAATCTTGAATTCATTTTAGCCTTTGTATCTTCTCTATCAAATACAATAAGAGGTATATCATATAAAATAGCAAATATTGAAGAATGAAACGAATCTGTACATATTAAAAAAGCATTTTTTTCCAAATATAAAAACTCACTTGGACCTGTTTCATAAAACGGACTACTTTTGTCTAAAATATTTATCACTTCGCAATTATTTTCTTTTGCTACTCTTTCTATTTCTTGTTTTCTTTGTTCAGATAATTCGCCTAAAAAATAATTTAATATGTATTTATCAGTTTTTAATTGTTTTGGTTTTTTAGCAACTTTATCCCATTCCTCTGCTGTTAATAGCATAGTAGGATCAACTAGGACTTGTACATCTTTTCTTCCTGTTAGTTCTTCTATTATTTCTTTTCCCCTATCCTCTCTAACTGATAAGTACTTTATTCCTAAAAGACGTTCTTTATAATATTCTTTCATGTTTTCTGGTAATTCACTTATCCCAAAACTTGCACTAAATGAAATTCGTTTTTCTGGTAGTGT
Organism: uncultured Clostridia bacterium; assembly: GCA_944389225.1. Classification (GTDB taxonomy): domain Bacteria; phylum Bacillota; class Clostridia; order TANB77; family CAG-508; genus CAG-269. Next base: position 6,626 of record CALXLP010000009.1, read on the forward strand.
AAATATTAAAAAATCTATATCTGACATTCTATTAAAGTTAGGATTCCAAACTTGGTCACTACCTGTTATAAAATAATCATATTTTTTATTAATGTTTTTATCTATATGTAATTTATCAATTCCAAAATTAGCAAATTTAATATTTCTATTAAATTCTAGAAACCTAATTAGTCTTTTGTGTTTTTTTAAATTTAAAATTCTTACCAACACAGTCTTTAAGTTATTAATATGATATTTCATCCCATAATTGTTAATTTCATTTGATATAGTTTCCGCCTTGATTCCTTGTTTTTTTAATATTTCTTGAATAGCATAATTTTGTAATCTATTCCCATAATTTCCATTATCATTTATAGTGCATATTCCTACTTTCATTTTTTACCAACCTTCACTTTGTTTATTAATTTTTGTGGTATGGCGCATATATATTTCTTATAATAATATATTGATAAATATGCTATACCAACCTTTTCATATCTTTTCCAAAATTTTTCATAATTTTTTGATTTTATGATTTTACCTATTCTATTATATTTGAGACTTTCACCTTGATTAGTTTCTATAACTTGAAAATTATCTTTAATATTATTAAATATTTCTTTACCTTTATTAGTATTAATAATTACTAAAGATACTCCCTTTTTGTCATCAAAACTCTTTGTAATATGTTCAATTCCCCAAAAATCTCCTAATGTAATATCTCCAATTCTATTAATAGTTGAATATGGACAATCAAAACAAGAATGCCTAATTAATATTTCATTTAAAAAAGAATATCCATATACATCCTTGTATAATTTTTGTAAATATCTTTGTCCATTTTTGAATTCTATTTCCATACTTTGGACAAATCCTTTTATTTTCTTGCTTCTAAATGAAACAGAAGTAATTTCAGATTTAAATTTTTTAGATTGCATTTTTAAATATTCTCTAAATACTTTTGGGCTAGACACCCCATGACAAATTATATCACATGTTACTAAATTTTCTTCTTCTTTTCCTAAATATTTTTTTACTGCTGCAATTTGACATGGAGTACCAGAAAATAATACCTGCTTATTTTTTTTTAAATCGCTTTCTATATTTTTGTATACATCTTGTATATCACTTTGTACATATTTTGAACCTCTCATTTTATTTTTATCAAATTCATTTTCCGCTCTGATATGTTTGACTTTAAAATCTTTTGTAAAAATTGCTCCATAAACTACGCCATTATTTTGTAAAAAGTAATCTGCAATTTCGTTAAACACTCCTCCTGAAGAACTTATACTTCTTATTTCTTCATTTTTATTTTTTACAGCATAAAATTTTTGATTTTGTATTTTGGACTTCTTAAGCTTATTTAGAATTGGACAAACCTTTTCACATAGTCCACAAGAAATACACTTATTTTTATCTATATCAGGATAAGAATAGCCTTGTTTATTTTCTTTCATCACTATTGCATTTTTAGGACATTTATTTAAACAAGCAGCACACCCACAACATTCTTTCAATGTTTCTATTTTCATTTTGCTCTCCTTATACTTTTTAGATTCATTAATTTCATTTTTATCATCATATAACAGTACAACAAATTAATTTTTTCAGATTTCATTATTTTTTCTTCTATTGCATACTTTTTCTTTCCCTTAAAAAAAATATATACAAAATTAATATTTTCTGAATCCAATAATTTATTTAAAAACTCTTTCTTTTCAGGGCGAGAAAGTTTGCAATTTTTACTAAAAATTGTATATAAATTATTATACATTAAATACCCTTCGTATTTTTGCATATCATCTTTACATTTATCATATAAATTATATTTTTCATATAATTTTTTCCATTCCAAATATATTAATTTTCTTCTGTCAATTATATCTGTTCTAAATTTAGATACTAAGCTATTGTTATCTCTTCTATAATAATTATAATAGCTTTTATTGATTACTTGGATTGAATTAACATTTTCAAAAAAATTACAATTAAATATAAAGTCCTCTCCCAAATTTATTTTATTATTAAATATAATATTATTAGTTATAATTATATCTTTTCTATACAGTTTGTTCCAAATAACATTTAGGCCCCATATTTTTCCTTTACTCACACATATTTCTTTTAGGAATTTTGCTATGCCATCAAACTTCTCATATAAAACAGATTTATCAGCTTCTTCTATTATGATGTTTTTTTCTTTTTCATAAATATTTTTAATACCAGAAATAACAACATCAGCTTTTACTTTTTTTAATATGTCTGCAAAATCTGAATACATAGATTCTTCAATTGTGTCGTCTGAATCCATAAAATGTATATAATTTCCCTTTGCTATTTCTATTCCAGCATTCCTAGCAACACTAACACCTTGATTTATATGCATTTCAATTACTTTAATAATATTACATTTCTTTTCGTATTGTCTGCATATTTCTATTGTATTATCTTTAGAACCATCATCAACAATAATAATTTCAATAGGTAAAAACTTTTGATTTAATACACTTTCTATACATTCTCCTATATAATCTTGAGAATTATATGTAGGGATAATAGTTGATATTTCTAATTTATGACAATCCATTTCTATTTTACAATAAATTTAATTATTGTATCTCCTCTCTTTAATTAGTAGTTAAATTTCTAGTTAAAAAGTCTATTGATTTTTTTCTTTCTTCTATTAATGTTTTGTTAACCATATCGTATTGTATTGAGTTATTGATTTCATTATTTTTTGCATCTATTATTTCTCTGTTTTGTAAATGTAATAATTCAACTAAACTTTTTGTTCTTGAATTTGAATTTCCATTACTATTGTCTAGCTCATAAAAAAAGTTTTTCTTAAAAATTATTGACATTGCTACTCCATGAAAAGAACTTGTTACTACATACTTAGCATTTTCCAAATACCATATAAATTCTCCAACACTTGCTCCTCTTATATTATCCATCCATAATTGATTTTTGTATGAATGATTTAAATATATAATCTTACATTTAGTTTCCTTTGCTAGTTTTCTAGCAAACTTCATAAGAGTTGGTGTATCTGACATTTTATACAATAATATAAAATTCTTATTGCAAGTTTTCTTAGGTTTTTCTACTAAGTTTATGTAGTCTTCTTTCTCCAATAATAATGTTGGATCAAGTACAACCTCAACTTTTTTATTTAAAAGTTTTTCAATCAGTTCTTTTCCCTGAATCTCTCTTATTGAAATATTTTCCATATTTTCTAAACACTTCTTTGTCTTCTCTATATACCTTGGTGGAATTTGCGAATAACCAAAACTTGCAGCATATGCAATTTTTCTTTTAGGATCTTTAATAAAATTTAGAAAATATGTTTCATCATTTCCAGATAAATCTAAATTCCAAACTTGATCACTTCCAACAATAATTTTATCATATATGTTTAAACAATCTACTATATCATTTTTATAATAACTTTTTTTACTTATTTTCTGAGAATTGCTTTTAAATCTTTCAAATTGCTCTTTTAATTTTATATTTGTCTTTCTTGTTAAAATAGTTTTTATTAATTCTTTTACATTTTTTATTTCTCTTAATTTTTTGATTCTATATCTATTGGTTACTGCTTCACATTTATAATCAATTATTTCGACATCATATCCTAAGTCTTGAATCTTTCTTTCTAAAGCATAAGCCTGTAATGCTGCTCCATAATTAGTTGTATCATGATATGTTAATATTCCTATTTTCATATTCCGTTTTATTCCTCCTAATTAAAAAACTAAAATAAACTATTTATAAAGTTTCAATTCATGCTCTCTTTTTGCCTAAATCTTTTATATGCTTCCTATGTTCCTTTGTTGCTCACAATTTTAGCTGGAACTCCTGCAATAGTTACACCATCAGGAAAATCCTTATTTACTACTGCATTTGCTCCAATTGCTACATTATCACCTATTTTTATTTTTCCAAATATTTTTGCACCCGGACCAATATAGCAATTGTTCCCGATAATTGGTGTTTCATTTCTAGTCCCCATTTGAGTTCCTATATTAACACCCGCATTAATCTTACAATTTTTTCCTATTCTAGCATTTCCATTCACAACAATAGTACCTCTATGCATTATATTTAAACCTGGTCCAAATGTATTAATAGGAATACTGAAACCATATTTTATACTTTTTCTTTTATACATAATCCTCATAATTATAATCCAAACTTTAGATATCAAACCTTTTTTACAATTACTATAATATTCTAATTTTCTCATCAGTTTTTGATATCTAAATAATTCATTGTTATAACATCTTTTCATATTAACATTGCATGAAAAAGCATCCATTTCTATATATTTTTTATAATCATCCTTGCTCTTTATCATTTATTTTTTTCTCCTCATTCATAAACTTTTTATTATTTATTACTGATATTGATAAATAATATGGAATTATAATAGAATAATCAAACAATGGATTTCCTGTAAAACCATATACTAAAAATGCTATAAAAAAGAATATTGCTAATATCACTCTTTCATCTTTTATTTTTTTTATTATACACATTTTCTGAAATACACTTATATTCATTATTAAAAATATAATTAGACCTATTATTCCTGTCTCACAAAATAGTTGTAAATAAATATTATGTGCATATGTATTTAATATTTCTTGAGTAAAAAACAATCCATGACCAATAATAGGACTACTTTTTATATATTTCCAAACAATCACATATAAATCAGCTCTACCAGTTGTTATATCTTCTTGTGTAAAAAATCTTTCAAAAATATATGAAGCAGTTTTAAAATATCTTTCTATCAAAAAGATTAAAATTATGACTATTAATATTATAGGAAATACTTTTTTTATCGTTTTTATAATATTAGATTTTTTGTTTTTATCTTTTATATGTAAATACATCAATACAAATAATATCGCAACAAAAACTGCTATCATAACTCCTCTTTTTGATGTTAAAAACAATGCAATCATTCCTAATATAAATAAGCCTATATTAATAATTTTATTTCCTTTTTTACAAATCCATTTAGAGAAAATGCATCCGATAAAAACACTTATATATATGGCATTTATACTTTGTATAGGAGTAATTCCGCAATTTATATGATTATGTTGCATTTCATATACATTATTATTGTAACTAGCTATAGGTAAGATAATTTTATTTATATTCTGTACAAAACCAGGAATAATCACATATAATAAAGTCATTAAAACATGTATTCCTGATAATAGTATTATAAAATTCATAATATTTGTCTGATTTTCTTTTAGATTCTCTTTACTCAATAATATTATACTTAATGTTAATACCCATATAACAACAATAAATTTGCTAGCATCTGTAATATTATTTGCATTCAAAAAAATTTCTAAAGTTAAAAACATTGGAAACAATATAAGAAGTATATCTGTATAATTTATTTCTTTCCTTAATTTACTAAAACCAATACAAAGTATAAATATTCCACCTAATGCAATAATTATTGGTGCTTGTATTTGATAAATATAATTTGTAAAAAAATAAAATATTAAAAGAAATAAATATATATTAACTATCTTGCTTTTTGCAATTTTCATTTATCCTTTCTCCTTTGTTATTAATTGATTAAATCTTTTATAGTAAATTTCACTACTATATTCATTAGCATGTTTCAATAAATCTTTTTGCAAATATTGAGGCCTATTTTTGTTAAAATCTAACATAGCTTTAGTTAAATTTGGTATAATATCATCTTTTTCTATTACAACTGTACTTTTTTTATCTGCAAGTTCTGCCATCCCACCAGAATTTGTCATAATTACCGGATGTCCTGAGGCTAAATGTTCTATAACTGTTAAAGCAAATGGCTCTTCCCAAATAGATGGAACTATTCCAACATCTGCAATTTTATAATATTTATATAATTGTTCATATGGAATATATCCTGTAAAAATAACATCATTTTTAATATCTTTTACAATATTCATCAAACTCCTTATATATTTTTTATGAATGATATTTTTTGTATTTAAATTGCCAACAATTATTAGTTTTAAATGTTTATCTTCAGGCATATTTTTATATGCTAATAACAATTCTCTTATTCCTTTTTCTTTAATTATCCTGCCTGTAAATAAAAACACAAAATCATCTTGTTTTATATTTAAATTTTCTCTTAGCTTTTTTACATCTATATCTTTATTAAATTTATCTATTTCTATTCCATTATACAATGTATATACTTCTTTATATTCCGAATCAATTTCTTCTACACGTTTTTTTATATATTTACTTAGAGTAAATACCTTTGTATATGAATGTAATATTTTATATGCTTTATCAGTATTAATATTTAAAAAATCATTATGCAAATGTAATATTAAATTATTACTAAAATATTTTTTTAAAATCAATCCATACTCTGCACTATTTTCTACTATAACATAATCATAACTATTATTTTTGATTCCATTTTTCTTTATTCTTTTTGAAACTTTATAAATAAACTGATTTCCAATATAAATCCCAGGAATTCTATTAATTAAAAATCTTATTACTCTTCCTATTTTATATTTCATACTATTCGTATCAATAAATTCAAATTCACACATTTTGTATACTTTTGCCATATTTTTTGATTTATCATCATATGGTGTAAATATAGTTATTTTATGTTGCTTACCTTTCTCATTCGAATCAATTATTGTTTGTATTAGCGTTTCTACAGCTCCTCCTTGAGATGTTGGAATTGGCAAATCACCATTTGAAATAATTAACAACTTCATTTCTTTTCCTCCAGCATTTTTTTATACAAATTGTCTAGTCTCTTTGCTTCTATTTTTATATCATAACCATTTTCTCTTATTTCTTCTTTATAATTCTTACGTTCATAACTACTTTTCAAATCTAAAATTTTCTTTACCCAAACTGATTTATCTACTATCGGCAGATATTCAATAATTGGTGTTATCTTTACTTCACTAGTAACATTGTCAGAAACAATCGTTTTTAATCCTGATGTTTGTGCTTCAATACATACTAATGGTAATCCCTCTTTCAAACTTGGTAATAGAAAAAGATCTGCACACTGATATATTTTCTCTATATCATCACATGTCCCCAAGAAATAAACTTTATCTTCTAATTTACATTCAATAACTTTCTGTTTTAACTGTTGTTCTAGCTCTCCAACCCCTATTATTAATAACTTTACATTGTAATTATAATTCATTAGTTGCTTCATAATTTCTATTAAGAACATTTGATTCTTCTGCTCAGTTAATCTCCCTATATTACATAATACTAATTCATTATTAATATCTAATTGTTTTCTTGTTTGTTCTCTCATTTTTTGATTATACTCAAATTTTTCTAAATTAATAGCATTCTTTAAAAGAATAACATCATTCATACTCTTATTAAATAAAGTTTTAGCCGCTTCTATGCCACAAGCAAATTTATGAGTTGTAAAAATTATTGCTAATTTACAATATATTTTATCCATTAAATTCATATCTTTTATTGCTAAATGTGAATGACTTATTCTTACTTTTATTCCTACTAACCATCCTAACATCAAAGGAAATAAATTTGTAACAGTCATATGTGTATGTAATATATCAAAATTGTTACTTTTCAAAATATGATATATTTCTTTTATATTTTTTATTAATGATTCTTTTTTTCTTGTTACTATATGTACTTTAAACCCTAAATTTTCAAATTTCTTTATGCATTTGTCATCATTATTTCCTTGTGTTACAATATGTAAATCATACTTTGATATATCCATGTTAGAAAAATAATTTAATATTACAGATTCAACTCCACCATTATTCATTCCATTTACAAAATGAACTATTTTAATTTTTTTCACTATCTTTCACCAAGCCTTCATATATTTTTTGTAATTTTAAAGCTTCTTCTTTTATATTATAGCCTTTATCTGTTATTTCTTTTATTGAATCTTTCCTTTTGAATTTTTTCAAATCTTCTAAAATTTTGTTAGCCCAATCTTTTGAAGTTTTCTTTAAAGATATATAATCAGTTTCATCCAATATTTTTACTTCATTTGTAATAGTATCTGATAATTCACACAATAGTCCAGAAGCTTGAGCTTCGATAACAACTGTTGGAGCACCTTCATATATACTTGGTAACACAAAAACATCCGATGCTTGTAGTAAAGATTCTACATCATCTCTTATTCCTAAAAACCTGACACTATTTGACAAATTAAAGTCTTTTACTTTGTTTTGTACTCTCTCTTTTAATACTCCATCTCCAATTAATAACAATATGGTCTTATTTTCTATTTCATGAATTTCCTTAAAAATTTCTATTAATTTTGTATGGTTTTTCTGTTTGTTAAATCTTCCTACATGTGTTATAACAATATTGTTATCTAACTCTAAATCTTGCCTATATTGATTTCTTATATCTAAGTTATATTGAAATTTCTGTACATCTATAGCATTATGAATTATTGTAAATCTATTACTATTCATAACCTTTTTTGAAAAAAACCATTTAGCAGCCTTTTCTGAACAAGCAAAAAAATCACTTGCAAAGAAAGTAATAAAGTGTTTATTGATAAAGTGCACTAAACTTTTTATCATTCCCTTATCATTAGACGCATTATGTGCGTGTGCTATAACTCTTTTAGCATTACTATTTTTCGCACAAATAAGTGGCAACAGAAAAACTGCCGAGTTCATGTTATAATGAATAATATCATAATCTCCATCATTAATAATTTTTTTTAGTTGCTCATAACTTTTAAAAGGATGTTTTCTATAATCATCTATGTTATATACTTGTCCTATTTTTAAAAGTTCTTTATAAAATGTTTGTTTTTTTGTATCCTCAAAAATATTAATAAAATCAAATGTTATTCTTTCTTTATTAATATTCTGACCATAATTTATTAAAAACTGTTCTATTCCACCTAAAGCATATGCTAACCCTATCTGTAATACTTTAATCACTTTTTCTTTCCTCATTTCAAGATAATACTACCTATATTTTTTCTCATATAAATTATTCTTATTTATAATTACTGTATTTTCTGGTACACTTTTAGTTACAACAGTACCTGCTCCAATAATACAATTTTCTCCTATTGTTACACCTTTTAATATAATAACATTACAACCAATCCAAACATTATCCCCAATATTAATCTCATCAGAACAATACTTATTTATGTCATTTTTATAATCATGGTCATTGTCATATATAGAAACATTGTTTCCTATCATCACATTATTTCCTATTATTATTTTTGCTCTAGAACTAATCTGACAATTATCATTAATAAAACAATTATTTCCTATCTGTATTTTTGAATTATCATAACTTCTAACTGATATATTATTTCTCATTCTAACGGCTTTTCCTATTTCAACATTACTTCCTTTTTTTATATAAAAATCTGTACTAAAATTTATTTTTGGAATCCCATGTATTATGATTCTTTCATAATAAACTAATTTGTATAATAAAATTTTTACAACTCCTATTATTAAATTAAAATAATCAAAAAACATTTACCCCATCCTTTCAATAATAGTTTTATGATTATTAACAACAGTTCTTATATCATATTTTTTCATTATTAATTTATATCTCTCACCTATTATACTGTATTTTGTTTCTCTTTTTAATATTTTTTCTATTGCATATTTTAACTTTTCTGGTGATTCTTTGGGTATTAATATTCCATTAACTTCATTTTCTATAATATCTTTTATTCCTCCTACATTTGTTGCAATAATCGGTTTATCACAAGCCATATATTCTATAAGAACTAATCCGAATCCTTCCCATTTTGAAGGAAGAACTGCAATGTCAAATGCAGGAATATATTGTTCTACATTATTTACCCAACCTGTAATAATAATCTTATCTAATATATTTTTCTCTTTTGCATATTGTTTTACATTCTTCTCTAATTCTCCTGAACCTACATACATTAACCTTGTATTCTTGTTTTCTTTATATACTAATTCAAATGCTTTTATCATTGTCATCGGATCTTTTTGTTCTGTTAATCTTCCAACAACTCCAATTACAATTTCATTGTTCTCAATATGATACTTTTTTCGAGTTTCTTCCCTATATTTATCATTATTTTCAAACTTTGTAAAGTCTATTCCATTTTCTATTATGCACATTTTCTTTTTTGGTGCTATTTTATATTTCAAAGCTGATTCATACTCACTTTTAGAAATATTAATAATTTTATCTGTTTTTATGGCTAAGATTTTTTCTATTAGAGCAAAGATTTTTCTTTTCTTATCACTTATTTGTGCATTAAAATACCATCCATGTGCATTATATAATATTTTTGTTTTAAAATTAAAAGCTAGAGCAATTCTACCAATCGCTCCAGCTTTACTGCTGTGCAAATATACTATATCTGGCTTTATTTGCTTTAATATTTTTCTTACTTTTAATATTGCTTTTATATCATTTTTTAATTCTACTTCTCTTACCATTGGAACAATATATATGTTACTTGTATATGGTTTAAATCTATCTAATTGTCCTTTATAATCTTGCGAAATAACCATTATATGTTCATAATTATCATCTTTAAAATTTTTAAGAAACATATATAAATATTCTGCAACACCGCCTGCTGATTGTGCAATATGTACTATTGTTTTCTTAGCCATTATATAGCTCCCTCTTTTTTTATTACATTTTCTACTGTTTTATACATTAATTTAATATCCATTTTTAATGTATGATTATAATAATATTCCATATCCATTGTTAATCTATCTGTAAAAGTTGTATTGCTTCTTCCTCTTGTTTGCCATAAACCTGTAATACCTGGTTTACAAGATGTTATGTATTTAAAAAAACCATTGATTTCTTCTTTTTCTCTTAATAAGTATGGACGTGGTCCTACTAAACTCATGTCTCCTTTTAATACATTAATAAATTGTGGAAATTCATCTAAGCTTGTCTTTCTTAATATTTTTCCAATCTTGGTAATTCTTGGATCATTCTTTAGTTTTTTATACTTTTTATATTCTTCTCTTGCTTCTTCATTTTCTTCTAAGTATTCTTTTAATTTTTCATCTGCCCCTACTACCATTGAGCGGAACTTATACATTTTAAATGTTTTTCCACCTTGTCCAATTCTTTCATGTGCATAAAATATTGGTCCATCATCCTTTGATATTTTATTTGCTATCCATACACCGATGGTTAGTGGTATTAAAACTAATAAACCGCAAAAACCACCTAAAATATCTAGAAGTCTTTTTAATATTTTTTCTATTTTTAAAACTGCTCTACTTCTATCGATATGTTTAGGTATTAGTGCTAAATTTTCTATATTATCATGTTCTAATGACAATACATCATTTCTAACATCCATCTTTTATTTTTCCCCCTATTTTTTTATTTGGTATATTTTTCATTTTTCTACATATATATTATACTATACCAAATATTCCCTTTCAATAGCTTTTATATGACACTTTTCGTCATTATTGTAATATTTATGTAACATTTTTGCAATACTTTGTCTTGATTTTCTTATAAATCATTCGTATTAAAATCACTAATAAAGCTCCTACGATAATTCCTAAAGTATCTATATACACATCTGTTACTTTGGGAGTTCTTCCTGGTGAAAAACTTTGATGAAATTCATCTAATATGGCATATATCATTCCTAATCCAATAGTTATTAATATTCTCCATTTGTCCTTTAATTTTGTTTTTGTCATCAATCCCATAATAGTTAATCCTAATAATGTATATACAGAAAAATGTGCTATTTTTCGTATAATTGCATTTGTTCTATTTAAGATTCTTGTTTGTTCTTTTGCATTAGCTTCCTTATATGTATTGCTAAAATTTAATATAAATTCTGACACTTTTGTACTAATTCCCTTTGATTGTGTACCATTTTGGCTAGAAAATTTATATATTGTAAAAAGCGTGCATACTAATACTATTGTCATAATAATTCTAAATACTTTTATCTTCATCGTCTTTTCTCTTTCTTTTGCTTATCTTTCATAAAATATGACTAGAGAAATTTCTCTAATCATACTTTACCTTTCTTATTATTCTATTTTTTACTTAAGTCTCTTTCTATTCTGTATATCCTGTTTTTTGTATAATTTCATTACTGATTTCTTTTACTCTATCTGATGGTGTATAATCTGTTTCTCCAAAAGCTTCTTCATGTAATCTAGTAACATTACTTTCTAGTGTTACTGGTACGCCATACCATCTATCTAATGTAATACCTTTTGTTTCATAAGGCCATCCAATGCTATCAGTTACTTTAAAGCTTGCTACACTTGGTAATAATGAGAAAATATCACTTGAAGTAATATTGGTATATACTTCTGGTAAAATTTGGTCGATAATTTGATTCATTTCACTAATACTCTTTGTTTTGAATTTTTCTACCATTGCTTCTAGAACTGTTCTCATTCTTTCTGCTCTTTTATAGTCTCCACCTTCTGTATAACGGATTCTTGAATAAGCAACTGCTTGTACACCATCTAATGTTTGCACTCCTGATGATGTTATTTTTTCAGTTGATAATCCTGTTACTGATGATGTTTCATTGATATAACTATTTATGTATTGTACTTCTTCTGGTTGAACATCAATTGTAACACCACCTAATGCATTAATGGCTTCTGCTACTGCATCAAAGTTTACAGTTGCAAATTCCGTTATATTTAAATCAAAGTTTTCATTTAATGTTTTTAGAGCAAGTGGTGCTTCTCCATAAGAGTAAGCATGGGTAATTTTGTCTAATCCGTGTCCTTCAATGTTGACATAAGTATCTCTATATACAGATATTAGTTTTACTTCTTTTGTAGCATTATTAATACTTGCAATAATAATACAGTCACTTCTATTTCCTCTTCCTAAACTACTATCTCTACTATCTATTCCAAATAGTGCAATATTTCTATATCCTGATAAATTTTCTTGAACTTGTGAAGATACGCCTAAATCTGCTTCATCAATATCTACTTGTTGTATTTTACTTAACTTACTATTAATAAAGATAAATACACTTCCTACAATTAAAACTAGAAGAATTACTAATATTAATACAATAATTCCAAATATTTTTAATCCTTTTCTTCCCTTTTTTTCTTTTCTCTCTTTTGGTTCTTTATCTGTATGTTTTCCACTCATTCTCATTCCCCCATATATTTTTAATTTTCTATTATTAGTTAAAATTTGTTTTTTATTGTATTTTATAAAATTCTTCTACATTATACTATTAGATATATTTTTTTACAAGTTTTTTTATAAATTCCTTTTCTTATTTTGTAAAATTCTGTATTTTTATATATAAAAAAAGAGAATACATTTCTTATCCTAATTGGAAGGATATTCATGTTTCTCTTTTTATTTACCTATATTTTATATAGTTTGCTTTTTATTATTTCATACTAATCATTATACTTGTATTTTAATTCCATGTCTGCTAATTTGTAATCAAATTTCTTATGTTCAAATTCATTTATTTCTATATGTTTATCTAACTTAGTAGTTAATTCTTCTTTGGTTTCTGTTACTTCTGTTTTGGTTTCAGTTAATTTATTTAATATTTGAGCTAAATTAGTATTTGTCATAATATCTAATTTGTCTTCTATTCTTGCAAATCTTTCATCCATTTTCTTGAAACCTTCTTCCATTACTTTATATACTTTTGCAAATTCACTTTTTGTATTATTCTTTATATCTAAGATTTCTTGATTATATTCTTTAAATCTTTCATCGATTTGCTCGAATCTTTCGTCGATTTGCTCGAATCTTTGGTCGATTTGCTCGAATCTTTGGTCAATCTGTTCAAACCTTTTATTAATTTGCTCAAACCTTCCATCAATTTGTTCAAACCTTCTATCAATTTGTTCAAACCTTCTATCAATTTGTTCAAACCTTCTATCAATTTGTTCAAACCTTCCATCGATATCTTTGAATTGTTGATTTATCTTGTCAAATTCTGTTTGCATTTTATTCCACAATTCATCTAAATTTTTAATCATACTACTTCCCTCCTTTCGAATAAAAAATTTCAATTTTCTGCATAAATACTTTGTTGTTAATTTTCTTGAAACTGATGAATAAATTCAATTTGATTTAAATTACATAAGAATTAAAATTTTGAAATAAACATTTGTCTATAAAAAATATAGATAAACTATGTTTGCATTCTAACATGTTTATCTATATTTTGCAAGTAATTTTTTGTTAATTTTTGGTATTTTTTGATATATTAGCTTTATTTCTCTTTTTTTGTTGAACAAATTCTTTCTTTTTCTTGTTTTTTATTCCATAAGAAAAATCACTTTCGATTTTTTCTTATCTATACACTAAAATCTAATTACATCTTATTTGGCATCTCTATTCCTAATAGTTTAGCTCCTGTCTTTAATACTTTTCCAACTGCATATGTTAAATATATTCTAGCATTTTGTACATCTTTATCTTCTACTAATATTTTGTTATCATTATAGAAATTACTAAATGCTTTTGCTAAATCAATTAGATATCTTGATAAAATAGATGGTTCTTCTTTTTCTGTTACTTGAATTAATATATTTTCAAAATTGTATATTAATTTAATAATATTTTTTGATGCTTCATCTAATAATTTATCAAATTTAACTTCTTCTATTGTTGGCATATATCCTGCTTTTTCTAGAACACTTTTTGTACGTACATAGGTATATTGTACATATGGTCCTGTTTCTCCTTGGAAGTTTAAGATTTGATTCCAATCAAATACTTCATCTTTAATTCTGCTATTTGATAAGTCATTAAAGATAACTGCTCCTACCCCTACTTTTTTAGCTACTTCATCTTTATCTTCTAATTCTGGATTTTTTTCTTCGATAATTTCTTTTGCTCTGGCAATTGATTCATTTAATAACTCTTCTAGTTTTACAATATTACCCTCTCTTGTTGACATCTTTCCTGTTGGTAATGATACCATTCCAAATGGTACATGTTTTAATCCATTTGTATACTTTTCATCTATTCCTAATAATTTTGCTACTTCAAAAACTTGTTTAAAGTGTAATGTTTGTTCATATGATACGACATATAATGCTTTGTCAAAATCATATGTTCTTGCTCTGTATAAAATAGCTGCTAAATCTCTAGTCGCATATGTTGTTGAACCATTTGATTTTTGTATAATACATGGTGTATTAATTCCTTTATCTTCTAAATCAATAATTTTAGCACCTTGTGATTCTACTAGCTTTCCTGTTTTTTCTAATATTTCAATAACTTCTGGCATTTTGTCTGAATAAAAAGCTTCTCCATTCCATGAATCAAAATGGCTTCCTAATAAATCATAAACTTTTTGGAATTCTTTTAAACTTAATGCTCTAAACTTTTCCCAGATTTCTGTACAATATGGATCTCCGTCTTCTAGCAATTTAAAATTCATTCTACATTGTTCTAAGACCTTTTCATCTTCTTTACATACTTGATTAATACGAATATATATTTTTGTTAATTCATTAATTGGATCTTCTTCTATGTTATATTCTTTTCCCCATAGTTTATATCCCTCAATTAATTTGCCAAATTGTGTTCCATAATCTCCTAAATGATTCACACCAATTGTGTGATATCCTAAATATTTGTAGATATTATATAATGCTCCACCAATTACTGTAGAACGTAAATGTCCTATATGAAATGGCTTTGCAATATTAGGAGCTGAATAATCAATGACAATGTTTTTTCCTTTTCCAATTTCTGATTTTCCATACTCTTCTTGTGCATCTATTTCTTTTAATACTTCTTCTACCATTTGTTCTTGTTGAATATAGAAATTTAAGTAACCACCTACTACTTCTACTTTTTCTACCCTTTTTTCATCTATTTGTATTTTCTCTTTAATGTCATTTGCAATCATTGGAGGTGCTTTTTTTAATTCTTTTGCTAATCGAAAGCATGGAAATGCATAATCTCCATTGTTTGCATCTTTTGGTATTTCAATATAGCTTTCTAATTCTTTTTCATCTATGTTAACAACATCCGAAATCTCTTTGGCAATTATATGTTTAAAATCTATCATATTTTCCTTCCCTTCTTTAAACTTTAGTAACAGTTTTTGAAGTTCCATTTTGCTATATACTTTTAAAACCGTTTCAAAAGCTATTTTTCTTTTTTCTTACAAAATTATATTATGTTTATCTGTAAAAGTCAATTCCAATTTTGTTCTTCCTTATTAATATATTTATATTAAAATATATTAATTTCTATTTATGTTATTACGCTATATCTGTCTCTAGTTTGAGTTTTTATGTAAAATATGGTATAATAGAAGTGAAGCATTATATATAAACATATTTTTAGGAAAGGAGAGAGGGGAGCAATGTTTCCCTCAAAAAAACAAATGAAAAAAACGTATTTAGAATTGGCAAAAGTGGGATTTTACTTTGCACTGACTATAGCTTGTGCAATCTGTGCTGAAGTCATATTGTTTACACAGTATGACGAGAATGGCGT
Source organism: uncultured Clostridia bacterium (assembly GCA_944389225.1). Taxonomy (GTDB): domain Bacteria; phylum Bacillota; class Clostridia; order TANB77; family CAG-508; genus CAG-269. Next base: position 23,117 of record CALXLP010000009.1, read on the forward strand.
AATTGCCATGTCAGAGTTCGCCCTTGCCTTCGGCATACTGGCGATTCTGAAGCTCAAAGAAGTGCCTGCCATCTATATGGCGGAACATCCCGATGAAGCCGACGATTAGAAAAGCTTTCTCCCAGAAGGACATGAGACGGTCTGTCTTGCTCTCTCTGGGAGAGCTTTTTTATTTCTTCTATTAAGTTTTACAAATTTATGTAAATATGCTATAATAAATATGTGTTTGGGCAAGTTGCCTAATGCAGGAAAACTCATCGCTTTTGTTAGCGATTTCATCATAGATATTAAACTCTAAGGAAAGAGGTAAAAAGGAGGGATAACATGAAACGTAAAACCCTCTGTTACATAGCAGCCGCAATGGCTCTTGTAGCAGGCATTTTAGCAGGTAACTTATCGCCACAAATTCAAGATCCCTTCATGCGGGATTTGATTGCTTTTCTAGCAGTGGTGTGTGCATTCTCTACTCTGTTTTTGCTTTTCACAGCTAAGCAGACACGGTAACAATTGTTGTGGCGTCTCAGTGCCTAACTGAGAGAAAGGAATAAAATGCTTAAATTTAAAATTCGCATGGCTATTTTAGGTGTGGTGGTTTCTCTTATGGGTGCAATTATGTGCCTTGTTGCTGCGATATTATATGCCTCAATTGGCAATAATTCCGTAGCTTTTGCTCTAGGTATCAAAGGAGTGCTGATGGCACTTGTCTTTGTATGGTTAGCTTTGATACTACATAGTTTAATCAAGATAAAAAAAGAAGAAGAGAAATAAGTTACATCCCTCCTACGGAGGTACAAAACTCCCTCATGAGGATTGCAAGACCTCTTTCTTGCTTTCCTCTGGGGGAGTTTTACTATTGCCTTTTCTTCTTTTTATTGATATACTGAGATTGCATTTTAAAGATACAATTACTTTATATATTTATTTTATATTTTAAGGAGGAATTTGAATATGTCTACACCACATAATGAAGCAAATTTAGGAGATATTGCAAAAACAGTCATCATGCCAGGTGACCCACTTAGAGCAAAACATATTGCTGAAAAATTTTTAGAAAATCCTAAATTGGTTAATCAAGTAAGAAATATCTATGCCTATACTGGAAAATATAAAGGAAAAGAAATAACTGTTATGGCTTCTGGAATGGGAATGCCTAGTATGGGAATTTATTCTTTTGAATTGTTTAAATTTTATGATGTTGAAAATATTATTAGAATTGGCTCTTGTGGAGCTTATGTTCCTGATTTAAATTTGTTTGATATTGTTTTATCAAAATCTATTTTTACAGAAAGTACCTATGCTTTAGGATTTTGTAATGATGATTGTCATTTGATTGATACTAGTAAAGAATTAAACGAAATCATAAAGGCAACTGCTTCTGAAAGTCATGTAAACCTTATTGAAGGTGATACTATATGCAATGATAGTTTTGACCCATATATGACACAAGAAGATTTTGATAAATTTATGGATAGAGTTCATAAACAAAACTTTTATCCACTAAGTGCAGAAATGGAAGCTTTTGCTTTATGTTACAATGCAAAAATATTAAATAAAAAAGCTACTTGTTTAATGACAGTTGTTGATTCAAGATTTGAAACACAATCTGCTACTTCTGAAGAAAGAGAACAAGGATTAGATAATATGATAAAACTTGCATTAGATGCCAGCTTAAAATTCTAAAGATGGTTTTATTTAAAATATAAAAATAAAAATAAAAACTGAAACATTTAAATAATTTCCTATGTTTCAGTTTTTTATTATTTATATACTTTCCTATTTTTTGATTGATAATATTTTATATTTCATAACCCCTGCTGGTGCATTTACTTCAACCACTTGATTTTTCTTAGCTCCTAATAAAGCTTCTCCTAAAGGTGATTCATTTGATATTTTATTTTCAGCTAAATTTACTTCTGTTGAACCAACTATTGTATATTCAATTTTTTCATCAAATTCAACATCTAATACTTTAACTTTATTACCAACTTGAACAGTTTCTGTATCTATATCTTTTTCATCTATAATTTTTGCATGTCTTAATTTATTTTCTAATTCAGCTATTTTTACTTCATTTTCTGCTTGTGCATTTTTAGCTTCATCATACTCTGAATTTTCTGATAAATCTCCAAATCCTAATGCCACTTTTATTCTTTCTGCTATATCAGCTCTTTTTTCTGTTTTTAAAAAGTTTAACTCCTTTTCTAAATTATTATACCCTTCTTGTGTTAATATTACTTCTTTTTCTTCCATAGTGATTCCTCCTTGAATTGCGTACTATTTCGTACTTCCTTATTGTATTTACATACTTTCCTTATATTACGGCAGAAAATGAAATTTGTCAATACAAATTTCATTTTTTATTCTAATCTTTCATATATTTTTTAATACCTCTCATATAGTCTATTCCAGAAAAGATTGTTGCAATGGTTTGTATAATCATCATAACTGTTACAGCTACATTTAATACAAAATCTGCTCCTTGTAAAGTTCCTGTAAAGCATGCTCCAAAAGCATGTAAATCTAAAAATGCTAAAATAATGGCTATCATTTGGGTAACCGTTTTTAGTTTTCCCCATTTTGAAGCAGCAATGACTTCTCCACCTTTTTCTACGGCAATTAATCTGTATCCAGATACCAAGAATTCTCTTGCTAATACTATAATTGGAATCCAAGCTGGTAACTTATTCATTTCTACTAACATTAGCATTGCTGATAATACTAAAATTTTATCAGCTAATGGATCTAAAAATTTTCCAAATGCTGTTACTTGATTTCTACTTCTCGCTATATATCCATCCAATTTATCTGTCGCTGAAGCTAAGATAAATATAAAATCTACGATTAAATATGTAATTGGTATTCCCCATAAATCTCCTTGTATTCCAAAAAATGGTATAATGACCATGATTGGTACTAAAATTACTCTAAATATAGTTAGTTTATTTGGTAAATTCATTTTTTGCCTCATTCCCTTCACAAAGGTTTGATTTGCGTTAAAAAATTTGAATTTTTCTAACATTCCCTTTTATTATCTTTTTCTTATTATATTTATATCTTTAAATTTTTATTCTGTCAACATTTCTATTGCTTTTTGTAATTGTGTATCTTGACTTCTGTCAACATTTAATACATTTTCTACACTATCAGGTAATTCTACTGTTTCGTCTGGTTCTATTCCTATTTTATTAATTTCTGTTCTATTTGGTGTTAAATATTTTTCTGTTGTTATCTTTAATCCACTACCATCTGGAAGTGTTAGTATTTGTTGAATAACACCTTTTCCATATGTTGTAGTTCCTACTGTTTTGGCTTTTCCTAAGTCTTTTAAGGCTCCTGCTAGTATTTCAGAAGAACTTGCTGTATTTTCATTTGTTAAAATGATAACTGGCATATGAATAATTGGGTCACTTTCATTTTTCTCTACAGTTTCTTTGTTATCTTTGTCTACTTCATATAATAGTACTGAATCTTTATCTGCAATATATCCTGCTATTTGTAAAGCTTCATCAACAATTCCGCCTCCATTATTTCTTAAATCAATAATTAGAGAGGTAATGCCTTGTGCTTGTAATTCTTCAAATTTTGTTTTAAATTCTTCTGCCGTATTTTCATCAAATGATGAAAACTCAATATATCCTATGTTATTTTCTAAAACTTCTCCTTCTACAGGATTAACAATAATATTTTCTCTTGTAATTTCAAAGTCTAATGTTTCTTCTCCTCTTAAAATTTGTAATTTAACAGTTGAGCCTTCTTCTCCTTTTATTTTCGTTGAAATAACTGTCATGTCATCAGCTGTACATGGTTCTCCATTAACAGAAACGATATAATCTCCTGGTTGAATTCCTGCTCTTTCTGCCGGGCTACCTTTTATTGGAGATAATACCATAATTTGGTTGGTTTTGGTATCTTCTATCATATAAATACCAATTCCTACAAAGTTTCCCATTGTATCTTGCATATAATCTTCCATATCTTCTTTTGAAATATATTCTGTATATGGGTCACCTAATCCTTCTATATAACCTTGTATAGCTCCCTCTTTTAAACTTTCTTCATCTACATCTCCTAAATAATATTTATCAATAACTGCTCGATAAGTGTCTAATGTTTGTGAAATATCTTGACTTTCATCAGATGTCATTAATGTCAAATATTTATTTAAACTATCTCCTTTTACAAAATATTGATAAAACCCTATTGATGTTATCATAAATGTTATAAATGCTACTAAAACAATAAGCATAATGGTTCTATATATTTTATATCTCTTTTTTTCCTCCATTGATTTCCTCCCTTTCATAAAATACTGATTTCTATTAATCTATTATATTTCACAATCCAATTTAAATTCCAAAAAGAAGGATAAAGGAGACTTTTCCTTAATCCCTCTTTTTTAGTTATTTATTATATAGAAATTTTCGACTTTTATTTTGTTCTCATATAAGATTTCCTATATAACAATGTTACATTTTCTATATATTATGGCAAATAATTTACTGGGTTAACCCTGTTATCATATAATCCTGGACTAGTTCTTACTTCAAAATGTAAATGTGGTCCTGTTGAATTTCCTGTACTTCCGACATTCATAATTTGTTGTCCTTGAGTTACACGTTGTCCCTCTGACACTCTTATAGAGCCCGCTTGTCCATGAGCATATAATGTATATAATCCATTATCATGTAATATAATTATATAATTTCCATAGCTTGTTGTTAAAGCTTTAGCTGTATACACAATTCCATCTGCTACCGCATATACTGGTTGACCATTAATTCCTGCTGAACCAAAATCTACTGCTCCATGATATTGACCGCTTGAATAATACATATATGTTGTAATTCTTGAATATGCACTTGGAACTGGATAGATAAATCCTGAACTACTTACAGCTCCTCCACCTGTAGATGTTCCAGATGATGAACTACCACTAAATCCACTACTACTTGATGATGAACTTGACGCATTTTTATATTCTTCCAATTTTTTTTGCATTTCTGCTTGTTTTTGTTGTATTTCTGCATCAATTGATTTATTAGCTTCTGCTAATTCATCTATTTGTTGTTGTAAATCTTGTTCTTCTGAAGATAATTGTGCTACATAAGCATTTTTTTCTTCTTTTGCACTTTGCAATTGAACAGACATACTTTCTTTTTCTGATTTTGACGAATCTAACTCTTGTTTACTTTGTTCCAAAGTTGCTTTTGCATCTTCTATTTCTTTTTTCTCATTTTCAATACTTTGCATTAAATTCATATCTGCTTCTGCCACTTCAGAAATCATATAATAGTTTGAAATTAAATCTGTCAAGCTTTTAGAAGAAAGTAATACATCTAAAAATGAAGTTTCTCCTGCTTCATATGTAGCTACCAATCTTTTTTCTAATAATTCTTGCTGATTATCATAATCTTCTTGTTTTTGATTAATTTTGTTCTCTGCATCCGTAATTTGATTATTCAAATCTGATATTTTGGTATCTAATTCATTAATTTGACTTTCATAATCTGCAATTTCACTTTCAATTGCTTCTACTTGTTTTAATGCCTCACTTTTCTCTTGCGTTACTTGTTCTTTCTGATCTTCTGCATCTTGTAATTTTTCCGCATTAGATGCTTGCTGATTTTGTAAATCGGTAATTTCATCAGCATATACCATGACATTAAATTGTAGTATGAATATAATAATGATTAATCCCCCTAGTATTTTAGCAAATATTTTTTTCATAAGTTCCTCCTTTTCCTTTATAACAAGGTCATTTCTTATATTTGTAAAATCCTATGAAGTATTTCTGTAACTATATGTATAAATTTTTTTCATGTATGAAAATTTACTTTTTATCTTGACTATATAAGATTTTCATTTGTTTTTACTAAGGTAAGTATGGTGTTGGATTAACTGGTGTTCCATTGATTCTTACTTCAAAATGTAAATGATATCCTGTTGAATTTCCTGTTGTTCCGACACTCATGATTTGTTGACCTTGACTTACGGTTTGTCCTGCACTTACTAATCTTGAACCTGGTGCACCATGTGCATATAAAGTCATTGTTCCATCATGGTGATTGATAACAATATATTCCCCATAACTTCTATAATTTCCATTTGCATATTTTAATGCTGTTGAAGTAACAACTGTTCCTGCTTTTGCAGCTAATACTGGTTTTCCAGCTATTCCTGAGCCACTAAAATCTACTCCTGTATGTCCACTATATCCCATCCAACCTGTTGTAATACTATATCCTACAATTGGTCTAATATATCCACTAGCGCTTGGATTATTTGTAATATTAGAAACATTTGAACTTCCAGAATTTGCAGCTTCTTGTTTTGCAATAGCAGCTAATTGTGCTTGAATATCTCTTTTATCTTGTTCAAACTGCTCTAAATCTGCTTGTGTATTTTTTTCTTGTTCATTTAGTTGGGCTACATAAGTATCTTTTTGGCTTTTTGCATTTTGTAATTCTGTTGCTTTTTGTTGTTTTTCTGCTCTTACACTATCTAATTCCTGTTTACTAGTTTCAAGTGTTTGTTTTGCTGTTTCAATTTCTTCTTGTTCTGTTTTAATCTTATCCATTAATTCCATATCACTTTGTGTAATTTCAGATATCATATAATAGTTTGAAATTAAATCTGTTAAACTACTTGAAGAAAGTAATACATCTAAATAAGAAGTTTCTCCTGCTTCATAAGCGGCAACTAATCTTTTTTCTAGCAATGCTTCTTTATCGTCATATTCTTCTTGTTTTTCATTCAATTTACTTTGAGCCTCTTCTATTTGTGTATTCATATCTGATATTTTTGTATCTAAATCATCAATTTCTGATTGTGCAGAGGAAATTTGCATAATTAAGTCCTCTACTTGTTGTAATGTATCTGATTTTTCTGCATTGATATTTTCTAATTCTTCTTTTGCTTCTTCTATTTTTCGATCTGTTTCATTACTACTTGCATTTAATTCTGATTTTGTTGCAGCGAATACAACATTAAATCGCAATAAGATAACTACTATAACTATCATTCCTACAATTTTGAGTCCTATTTTTCTCATATCGTTTTTCTCCTCTTCCTCTCACATTTGTTTTTTTATATAAAAATTACTTTTTGTTTTCATAGGTTGCGACACACAAAGTGTTTAAAATTATTAAATATATAACATTGAACTTATGAACAATTTTAATATTGTGCTGTCATATCTGTATTTTCTTGTGAATCTTCCTCTGTTTCTGTACCTGGAACAAGTCCATTTGTAATATATGGTATTGGGTCTGTTACCACTCCGTTAATTCTCACTTCAAAATGAGCATGTGGTCCTGTTGAATACCCTGTTGAACCTACTTTTAAAATAGCTTCATTTTTCTTAACCGTTTGTCCTACTGTTACCAAAATCTCTGAACCATGTGCATATAATGTAGAAATTCCTCCACCATGGTCTATCATTACCATATTTCCATATGCTGTATTATATTCTGCCTTTGTTACAATACCATCATTTGCTGCTACGAAATTTGCTCCAATTGGTGCACTAATATCTACACCTGTATGTAATTTATATTGACCTGTAATAGGATGTACCCTCATTCCATAATTTGAGGTAATTTTGGTATATCCTGGTACTGGCCAAGCAAGCACTCCCCCTATATAGGCTGTATCTAGTCCTTGTTTTGCAAGTTCTAATATTTGATTATTAACAGCTTCATATTGCTGTGTCATTTCATCAATTTGTGCTTGTTTTGCTTTTTCTTCATCTGATAACCTAGATATATAATTTTCTCGTAGTGCCTTGGTATTTTGTAACACGGTTGCTGTTTTGGTTTGTGTTTGTAATGCTGTTGCTAATGATTGTTGATTTTTTTCTAATTTTTGTTTTGCTAATTCAATTTCTTTTTTCTCTGATTCCACTTCATCTAACAAATCTTTATCTACTGATGCAATTTCTGTAATCAAATAGTAATTTGATAAAAACTCTGAAATATTACTTGATTTTAAAAGTACATCTAGATATTTTGTGTCACCAGCTTCATAAATAGCTACTAATCGCTTTTCCATGATGTCTTTTTGTTTTTCATAATTTGCTTCTGCTACATCTAATTGTGATTGAATACTTGCAATTTCTTCTTGTAATGATTTTACTTGTTCATCTAGTTCTTCTATTTGATTTTCTGATTCTCTAATTCTTTCATCTAATTTTTCTATTTGTTGCAAATTTTCTGATAGTTGGCTTTGCACTTCTTCTAATTCGTCATTAGATTGTTGTATCTGATCTTGTAAATCTTGTTGTTGTGTTTGTAAATCTGTTAAATTACTATCTGTTTGATTAGTTGTATTATCTTCTGCATAAACTGCAGTTATATATGTACAAATGATGATAAAAGCTAAAACAATACATAAAAATTTACGCATGCTCTACTCCTTTATACTTTTAAATATTTTCTCATAGAAATAATACTTCCTATGGCTCCTATTCCAATTCCTAGTAACATATATATAAATATGATTGAACTAAACATATCTGAGAATCCTACTAAGCTAACACCTACTGTTCTCATAAATTGTGAATTTACCATTTGTTCTGCTATAAAATTATATGCAACTGCTACAATAAGAATAGAAATCGCACTTGCAATAATTCCAATAATCATACCTTCTACAATAAATGGCCATCTGATAAATCCATTTGTTGCTCCTACATATTTCATAATGGAAATTTCTTTTCTTCTTGCATGTACAGTTAATTTGATTGTATTTGCAATAATGAATATAGATATGATAATTAATAATGCTAAAATAACACCTGTTACAATTTTTATTCCATTTGCTAAATCAATTAAAGTTGATACAGTTTCATTTGAACTTGTAATCTTTTTTACATTTGCTAAACCAGATATTTCATCTTGTACTTGCTGACTTAGTGTTAAATCTGTTAATGTTACAATGTATGAAGCTGTAAAAATGTTATTTTCACCATCATATCCATCTAATAAATCTTCATTTTCTGCAAATCTTTCTTTCATTTGGTTTAATGCTTCTTCTTTTGATACATATTCTGTTGTATTAACACCATTTATTTTACTAATTTCTTCTCCTAATTGTTTGATTTGTTCATCTGTTGCTTCATCTGTTGCAAATACTTGAATTCCTTGTGCTTCTTCAACTTCTTGTACAAAATGGTTAATATTTTCACTTAAGATTAAGAATACACCAAATATAATCATAGTTGCACACATAATCATAAGTGATGCACCTGTTGATTTTTTATTTTTAAATACGTTACTAAATCCTTCTCCAATTAAATATCCTAATATATTATATTTCACAGTTCATACCCACCTTTTTTATCGTCTTTTATGATTTCACCTTTTCTAATATGAATAACCCTTTTCTTCATCTTGTCAACGATATCTTTCGCATGTGTTGCCACAACAACAGTTGTTCCTCTCATATTAATGTCATTTAATAATGTCATGATATCCCATGCTGTATCTGGGTCCAAGTTTCCTGTTGGCTCATCTGCAATTAGCATAGATGGATTGTTTACCAAAGCTCTAGCTAAAGCAACTCTTTGTTGTTCCCCTCCTGATAGTTCATTTGGATACATTTTTGCTTTTCCACTTAAACCAACTAGTGAAAGTACCATTGGAACTTGTCTTCTAATATGTCTTGGGGTTGCTCTTACAATATACATGGCATAAGCAACATTATCATATACGGTTTTGTCTGGTAATAGTCTGAAATCTTGAAATACAACTCCCATACTTCTTCTTAAATATGGAATTCTATTTGGTTTTAAAAATGTAGTATCTTTTCCATTGATTATAATATTTCCTGAAGTTGGTTCTTCTTCCTTTAAGATTAATTTGATTAAGGTAGATTTACCACTACCTGAAGATCCAACTAAAAAAGCAAATTCACCTTTATCAATTCTGAAATTCGCATTTTTTACTGCCTTTGTACCTGTGTCATATGTCTTTGTGACATTCCTAAATTCAATCATCTTTTGCTCTCCTTATCTATTTTTTCGCATAATATTCTATTATATATTTTATTCTATCTAATCATAACAATAAAGAACAAAATTTGCAATAGTTTTTACCTAAAAAAACAATAGAAAATGTTGGTTTTTTTGCATTTTCTATCGTTTTTCTTCGTTTTTCTTTATTTCAAAAAATTCACACAAAATTCACATTCTTTTGGCCTGTCAAAAAAAATCTTTTTTCTCCATTTCTTATTTTTAGCATGCCTCTTGTTTTCTTCCAAATAGATTTAGAATTTTCTCTAAAATTGTTTGCCAAAAATGTCTTTTTTCAGGCATATAAACTTGCAACTCTTTACTTGTGTTTTGCTCTCCTGATGGCTCTTTCTTTTCTATTTCTGTACTTTGATTTTGTAATAAGGCGGCTTTATCTTCTTCACTAATTGTTTGCTCTCTCATAGAAGCCAATTCTTTTTCTATTGTACTTTTTGGTGCTTCTATCGTTTTTTGTTTATACACATCTGTATCTAAGAAATTCATAATTTCTGTTTGTAATAACATGATTTCACTTAAAAATTCGATTGGTTGTGTCTGATTATTTTCTATCTCTTTTCGTATTTCTTCTATTTTTTTCACTATCCAATCTGCTCTTTGTTTATCCACCTTATCTATTTTTTCAGCCTTTTGATAAATATTTGCTAAACTATTCATAATCGCATTTTGTATTTTCTTTACTTTTTCCTCTTTTTCGTATTCCATTGTTTTCTCCTTTGTATTTTATCTTTATTCTTTTACTTTTTTTGCAATCTCTTCACTTGTTAAGCCAAAATATTTTAATAATTCTACTGCATTTCCAGATTTTCCAAAAGTATCCTTAATTCCCATTCTAACTAGCTTGCAAGGATATTCTTCTGTTAATACTTCTGCAATTGCACTTCCTAATCCACCAATAACACTATGATCTTCAATAGATATTAATTTTTTAGTTTCTTTTGCTGATTTTACAATCATTTCTTTGTCAATTGGTTTAATGGTATGCATATCTACAACTCTAATATGAATGCCTTCTTTTTCAAGAAGTTCTTTTGCTTTTATTGCCTCTGGTACAACCACTCCTGTTGCAAAAACAGTGGCATCTGTTCCTTCTCCTATTTGAACGGCTTTTCCAATTTCAAATGTTTGATTTTCTTCATAAATTCCTGGTGTTGCAAGTCTTGCCAATCTTACATATACAGGTCCTTTTATATTTGCTATTTCCTTTATTAAGCATTTTGTTTCCACATCATCAGATGGGCATAACACTGTCATATTTGGTAAAGCTCTCATTAAAGCTAAATCTTCTAACATTTGGTGTGTCGCACCATCTTCTCCTACTGTAATTCCACAATGTGTTGCACATATTTTTACATTTAAATTGGGATAACAAATACTTGAACGGATTTGATCATAAGCACGTCCTGCTGCAAATGCCGCAAAAGTACTAACAAATGGTATTTTCCCGCAAGATGCCATACCTGCTGCCACTCCCATCATATTTGCTTCTGCTATTCCCATATCAAAAAATCTCTCTGGAAATTTTTTAGCAAAAATACCGGTTTTGGTTGCTGCTGATAAGTCTGCATCTAATACCACTATATCTTTGTTTTCCTCTCCTAATTTTTCTAACATCTCTCCATAACTTTGTCTAGTTGCTTTCTTCTCTTCTTTCATGAAACTCTCTCCTTTCATTTTTCTTATATTTTTTCTCACAAAGTTGCTCCAATGATACCTGCATCATTATCTAATATTGCTGTTTGAATATTGATTTCTTTTCTTTCGTTAAATAATAAATTATCTTTTAATAATTTTGATTTTAATTTTTCTAAAAAAACTTCTTCATAAAACACAAAACTTCCACCAATTCCAATGGCTTCTGGTTCAAAAATATTGATTAAATTTGATATTCCTATACTTAAATAGTCTATATATTGTTCTATTAATTTATTGATTTGTATATATTTAGAATTATTTTTATCCGTTTTTCGTAATATATCCAATAATTCTTTTCCACTAGTTCTTTCATCTAGACCTAAAATTTCTCTTAAATTATCTTTGAATGCTTTCATAGAAGCATATGTTTCCCAACAACCTTTTTTGCCACATTTACAGAGTCTTCCGTTTTTTTCTATTAGCATATGTCCAAACTCACAACCCGGTAATTCCCCTGTATCTAGCAATTCATTATGAATAACAACTGCTCCTCCAATTCCTGTTCCTAAGGTTAAGAATATACTTCTATCATATGATTTTAACGCACCATATGTATTTTCAGCTAGTGCTGCACATTTAGCATCATTTCGAATTTTTATTGGTAATTGTATTTTTTCTTGTAAATTTTTCACAATTTCATAATTTTTTAGCCCTAAATTAACAGATTTGACAACCGTTTCTTTTTTTACAGTTCCTGGTATGGCAATCCCCAACTCTGTAATTTTATATTGTTCTAAAAAATTTGCTGTTTTTTCAATGATATATTCTTCTATTACTTTTTTGATATTATTTTTCTCAGCCTTTGTAATTCTTTTTTCTACTTTTTCTAATATTTTTCCTTTATTATCCACAACTCCTATGGCAATATGACTACCACCTAAATCAATTCCTATCTTCATTTTAGGTTCACCACTTTCTTAAATTTGTGTAGAATATTTTTTCCTTTTTGATTATATCATATAAGATTTTTTTGGACAATAGGGACGTGTCAAAATGGACAGTTTTTGTTCAAAAGGGACATGTCCAAATTTATAAAAAGCTTGTCTATATCCAAACTAGAACATCGATATTTCTATACAAAAAAATCTCAAAATAACTTTTGAGATTTCCTTTCAAAGAGAGCCTTCCTTATTTAAAGAAAAAATTTTAATAAGAAAGGCTCTCTTTTTATATTAAGACATTTATATTAAAATTTGTTAAATATCGTTTAGCTGTCCTGTCCCTTTTGGATAAAAACTGTACATTTTGACACGTCCCTAAACGCCATATGCTGAGAATAAGAAATTTCCCATATATACTTGAATACATGGCACTAATACAACTAATACGAAGAAAATTAATACAACACCAACAATTGCATAGACAACTTGTGGTAAAACTTTCATAATTTTTTCCATAATGTTATCAATATCAATTTGCATATATTCTACTAATTTTTCCATCATTTCTGCTAAGTCTGTTTGCATACCAATTTTTAACATCTCTGTTATCATTGATTTGGCTAATCCTGATTCTTCAAATGGTTCTATCCATGAACTACCTGTTAACATATTATTGATAGATGTTTCAATCATAGATAACATAACATAGTTTTTTACAACATTTTTACTGACTTCGATAGAGTCTTGTATTCTCATTCCATTTCTCAAGTTTAGCAACATAGCCTTTAAAAATCTTGAGAAATCTAATGCAAATATTAACTCTCCAAAAATTGGCATTTTGTATTTAAAGTAATGGAAATTATATTTTCCTTTTGGTGTATTAATATAGAATATGATTGCTCCAGCGATAATCGCAATAATAATCACCGGTATATACCAATAGGCTATCATCATATCCACGACATCTGCAAACCATAAGGTAATTGCTGGTAATTCTTCATCTGTTCCTAATTCATCAAATATTCCTTGAATGGTAGGTATTGCAACTAATGTTCCTACAAATAGCATAACTAATAACAATACAAATTGAACAATATTTGGTATTAAGATAGATTTCAATTTTCTAGTTAGGGCATCTGATTCGTCCAAGTATTTTACAGCTTGTTCTAGTGAATTGGTAAGTGATCCTGACAATTCCCCTACTTTTATCATATTGATATAGATATATGGAAATACATTAGAATAATATTCCATTGTTGTATACATGTTTTCACCAGCTTCAACACCTGCTAATATATCTTCTAATATACCTTTGAAAGATACATTTTCTGTACTTTGAATAATGGTATCTAATGCATGTATATTATTAAAGTTTGCTTTTTTCAATAGATAAAAGTTTTGTGTAAATATCATAATATCTCTTGTCGTGATTTTTTCTGTTTTGGCAAAATATAGGTTGATTTTTTCCTTTGTTGATAATTGTTTTGGCTTACTTTTTCCTATATTTGTGGTATTTACATTTTTCATAATTTCATCTATATTGGTAATATTTTTCTTTGCCTTTTTTTGCTGTTTTCCCACATATCGAATTTGTTGAACATCAATTGGTAATAATCCATTTCCTTTCAATGTTTTTAACAAACTCTGTCTACTTGGTGACTCTATCTTATTTCTTACTACTAATCCAGATTTTGTCATCGCCCTATATACATAAGTTGGCATGTTTTACCTCCCTTTTTACTAATTGTTAGCATTTTTTTTGATTTTTAGTTGCATAATTGTTCTATTTAAAATTTCTTGATTCTTCTCTTCTATTTGTGATTTGGCTTGTTCTAATGTAATTCTATCTTCTACAAAAAGTTCTGCTAAAGAATTAATTAATCCTATACTTCCTTTTTCTAGGTTACTTTGTATAGCATCCTCTATTTCAGATACACTTAATTTTTCTTTTCTGATAATACCTGCCACAATATTATCTACTACCATAACTTCTGGAACTAAAACTAATTTTCCATCAACACCTTTTAATAATCTTTGTGAAACAACTAGTTTTAATAAAGCAGATAATAAATATTTAATACTTGCTTGGTCTCTTACTTCATAGAAGTTTATCATTCTGTCGATTGTTTCTGCACAAGATTTTGTATGCAATGTTCCGATTACTAAGTGACCTGATTCTGCCATCTCGATGGCTGCTTCCATTGTTGTTCTATCTCTAATCTCTCCAATAACTAGGATATCACAGTCCTCTCTTAAAGAGTTTTTAACACCATCACTAAATGTTAAAACATCTCTTCCTCTACCTACTTCTTTTTGAACAATTAATGATTTTTTAGAATGATGTTTGTACTCAATTGGGTTTTCTAGTGTTAATATCTTTTTATTTTGATTTTCATTGATATAGTCTATCATAGAGTTTAAGGTTGTACTTTTACCAGAGTTTGTTTTACCTGTAACCAATATCAATCCTTGTGGTTGATATGTCATTCTTCTTACAACATCTGGAATTCCTAAAGATTCATAAGGTGGTAATTCGTTTTTTATAAGTCTTAATGTACATGTTGGAATTTCATCTGAAGATGAAATATTTACCCTTAAACGAATATCTTTATATTCATAAGATATATCTAATTTTTTTGTTTGATTATATACTTCATCTTTGTCTATATTTCCTCTTACTAGGTAATCATATGCTTCTGTCATATCTTCTTCTGTCAATTCTTTCATCTCTTCAATTTCTACTAAATCTCTAGCAATTCTAAGCATTGGTTTATTCCCACATATCATGTGAACATCTGATGCATCTTTTTCGATTGCCATATCTAGGATTTTATCCATATTCATTTTTCAATTCCTCCTCAGCCTTTTATTTTTAGACTATTTTTTCCTTTCAAAATTAGAAAAACAATAATTTTTTATTTAATTCATCTAATGTTGTTTCTCCTTTTAATACTTTTCTAATTCCATCAACAATCAAAGGTCTATAACCTTCCTCTAATGCTTTTTTTCTAAGTTCCATACTTGATGCACCTGAAACAATTAGTTCTTTCAGTTCATCTGTGATATTTAAAATTTCAAAAATTCCTATTCTATCATAAAAACCTGTTCCATTACAATAATCACAACCTAAAGAATCATAAGTTTTCATATCTTTTAAATCTACTTTTTCACCATATTTTTCTAATATATTTGTTATGATGTCTTTTTCTTCTTTTGTAAATTCTCTTTCACGTTTACATTTTGGACAGATTCTTCTTACCAATCTTTGTGAAATAGCAGTTGCTAGTGTACTTGCAATATCATAATCTGATACACCAATTTTTCTTAATCTATTGATAACCTCTATACTATCAATTGTATGGATTGTTGATAATACATAATGTCCTGTTTGTCCAGCTTGAATGGCAATTTCTGCTGTTTCTCTATCTCTAATCTCTCCCACTAAAATAATATCTGGGTCTTGTCTTAATACTGTTCTTAATGCACCTGCAAAAGTTGTTCGATTATCAATTTCTATTTGATTTAATCCTGGAATTCGAATTTCAACAGGGTCTTCAATTGTTGTAATATTAATTTCTGGTTTATTTAAATAGTCAATGATACTGTATAGAGAAGTTGTTTTACCTTCACCTGTTGGTGCTGCCATAATGGTAATACTATTTTTCTTATTAACACTCTTTTTAAATTCTTCTTCTTCTCCATAATATCCTAAATCAAATATATTTTTGATATTGGCATTTTTCTTTAATAATCTTAAAACAAATTTTTCTCCATATACATTTGGTTGTGAAGATACACGGATATTGTAATCTTCATAAAGTAAAATTCTACCATCTTGTGATTCTTGTTTTTCTTGATGCATATTAGAAATCGCTTTTAATCTTCCGATAATTTGTTGTTGTTTTTCTTTATCCAAATTTGCCGCAGTAAATAATTCACCATCAATTCTGTATCTAACACGGACAGAAGTTGCCATTGGCTCTATATGAATATCACTTGCTCTTTTTTCAATACCCGTTTTAATAATACTATCCACTAAATTGATAATGGTTACTCCTGCCTCATGAATATCTGCATTTGCCTTTCCTTCTAAAGATTTTAATATTTGTGTAATATCTTTTTCAAAGGTAATATACGTATCCATAATTAGCCCTTTGTTTAAGAATAACAAACGGATTGTTTCTATACTTCTTCTGTTAACAGTATTAGCAAAACATACTTTAATTTTTCCATTTTCAACTTCAAAAGGAATTGCTTTATTCTTTTTCGCAATATCTAAAGAAATATATTCTTCTACATTAACTTTGATAGAATTCTTTGATAATAAGATACCTTTTTCTCCTAATATTTCACCAATTGTTGTAATTAAGACATATGGATCACATACATCTAATTCATATAAACAATCACCAATTTTAACATTAGGATGTTGTCTTTGATAATCTAATGCTCTTTCAATATCTTCTTCATCTACAATTCCTCTTTTAACTAATTCCACACCAATCGGTTGTCTTCTTTTTAAATCCATTTCAAACACCTCTTTCACAGTTTTTTAATCTACTAATGTATAGGTTGTCTTTCTTTCAAAATTGTCTCCTTGTATTGTAACCGTTATTGTTGTTTTACCATTTTCTTCTCTATTACTTGTAAAGTCACAACCTGTTATATTGTCTGCAATTTTTACTTGATTCATATATATCCCTTGATTTTCTGGTATATATGTATATTGGTTTCCACTAGAAAAAATGATATATTTTTGAGTTCCATTTCCGCTCTCATTTTCTGTTTCCCCAATTTCTAATAATTTATTTCCCTTTTTATTCACTTCTTCTGTAAAATAGGAATTAAACTTTGTATATTGCTGATTTAAATCCTCACTTACAGAATTAATATCTACATTCCTATAAAAATATGAAGTTAAAACTGCAATGACAGCTACAATAATGAGCATAACAATGATATATATGGTTACAGATATTAATGTAACCCCTTTTTCATTTTGCATATCCGTCTCTCCTTAATCATTTTTTGCTATTACAGTTGATAAGTCAACTGTTTCTGTGTTGTCTCCATCTTTATAGGATATTTCTACTGTGACTTTTTTAACTAATCCTGATATTATTGTTTCATCATCCTGATTTTCTGGTAAATTTGCATAATCTACGATTGTTATTTTTTTAGAATATCCTGTTGCATTTCCTTCAGCATCTGTTATATTGGTAAAATTATTTGTGGCTTCATCTGTATCGACTAAAGAAGCAAAATCCTGTGCTTTTAAACTTTCAATTTCATTAATTGCATAATTGGTCGCTTCTGTTCTTCTTTCCATAGAATTTGAATTTGTATTAATGGTAACCATCAATGTAGCAATAATAGCGACAAATAATGTAATTAATATAATGGAAACTGTTAAATCAATATTGGTAATTCCTTTTTCACTTTTTATCCTCATTTGCTATTCCTTTCTACCTAAACAAAAAATTTATACCAAGCTAATACAAATATAAGATTTAAAATGTTAGATACACCTAAAACAAATCCATAATCTATATTTTCTCCATAGTCCTTTTTCTCTCTTCTAACTCTTTTTCTGATGTTTTCTATTTTATGCATTAATAAATCTATCGCTACAACAAGTGCTGTCATAATAATTGTATTAATCATGACATATTCACCTGTAAAAATAACCATTGTTAAAACTGTTAAGATTACACCATGGACATAACTGTTTTTTGCATATTTTTTTAGTGTAACTGTATCTAAAATTAAAATGATAGCATAAAATGCTAGATATATAACATATCTATATATACTTTCTTTTTCTACTACACATAGATATATTATATATGCAATAGATAATAAAACTCCGTACATAGATATTGATTTTTCAATTTTCCTGTTTTCTGCATCAATTCCTGCCATAATAAAAACAAAGCACAAATAAAGTGCCATAAATGCACCTTCTGCTAGCAAGATTGGTTTTAAGTTATATGCACTAATATTCATTAGATATGCTACTATGACAAATGTAAGGCCTGATAATGTTTCTAATATAAAATATCTAGGTCTAATTTTTTCTTTGCAATATCTACATTTTCCTAATAAAAAGATATAACTAAATACAGGTATCAAGTCTAAAAAGCCTAATTTGTGATTACAATTAGGGCAATAGGAATGTGTATGTGTGATATCTTGTCTCTTTGGTATTCTATATACTGCTAATGTAAAGAAACTACCAAATACTGTACCCATTATGAATATTAATATATATAGTAGTATATCCATTTCTTCTCCTTTATTATTTTTTCAATTGTTTATCCTTATCTATTCTTCTGTTTTACTTCTATTTTTTTATTTTGTTTATACTTACATAAACTTTACTTTTTTAGTTTATTTTTAATATTTAAGCCATACACACTCAAGTGTGCGTATGGCTCTTTATACAAATTATTTACTATTAATAATTAATCTGCTGGTGATGTTGTCCAATTTATTGAAACAGCTGAATTTGTATCTCCTGATGGTCCTGATGCTGTTAATGTACCTGTTACTCCTGTAACTTCTTTTAATGTAATTACTCCTGTAGATGGTTCATAGGTATAAACACTTGTATCTGATGGTTTTAGATTTGCTTTTGCATAGGTAAATAAATCATCAGTAGTTGGAGTAGAACTTACATATTTTGCATCATACCATGCTGTTATTACAGCTTGTAAATCAGTTTGTGCTAATTCCTTTCCATTAGCTAACGCTGTTTCATCTGCTGCAGTACTTGCTCTTGTAAGGATACCATTTTCTCCTGTAAGCATTGCAATTGATACTCCTGCTAAAATTAATAAAACGATAATTGTGATTACTAAAGCTATTAAAGTAATACCTCTTTGGTTTCTCATTTTCGTTTTTCCTCCTTTTCTTTTGAAATAAATTAATATATATTATTTATGTTTAAAAAAACATAACGTTAATAACTATTTTGTTCCTGTATCAGGATAGTATGCTGAACCTCCTGAACCACTGGTAGTATTGTCTGTTCCTGTTGAACTTCCTGAACTTGTGCTTCCATTTGAACTACCACTTTGTGTTGTATCTTCGCCAGAAGTTGATGTTTCATCATATGGTGAAAATGGATTTGGTTTTCCAGGCACATACGTATTGATTCTTTCATAATTATCTAAATCAGTTGAATCAACACTATATGTTAAGATAACTTCATCATTTTCAACATCTTCACTTTTGCTTAATTCTTCTTTTACTGTTTCTGGTGTTGTATAAGATACTTCATCTGGTATAATTTTATTACTTGGCACATATTCATATAGTAATACACCAAGTATTAATATGATTGCTAAACATAGCAATAACATAATCATTATTTCTTTTATAACTTTTTTAGCCATAATACACTCCTTTTCTATCTAGCCGTATTTGTTGTATTGGTACTATTGCTTGTTGTATTTGACGTACTATTTGTGCTATTGGTATTTGTACTGTTTGTCGTATTTCCATTTGTCGCTGTTGTTTTGGTATCTATTGAAGAAATACCTTCAATTGGTATGTTTTTACATATAAATGTTGCTTTTAATGAAGATGTAGATTCTCCTGCTGTCATTGAAAATTGTTCTATTTTAAATGCTAAATCTGAATCATCTTCTATATCTCTAATAAACTCACTTATACCAACATAACTTCCAACGACTGTGAAATTTAAGTCATAGACATTTTGTCCTCCTGTTCCAGCTGTCAAAGATATATCTATACTAACCCCTTCACTGGTCGCATGTGTACCAATTTCTGTCCATAAAAAATCTAATGTATAATTTGATAATTGACTTGCTGTTTGAACATCACCAGTACTACTCACAGCTGCCATATCTTGATATGCAGTTTTTTGTTCTTCCAATTCTTTCATACTTGCATTTACTTCGCTAACTTTTCCTGGAAAAGTAGAACTTGCCAATCTAGTAGCTTCTGTAACTGTTTCATCCAATTTAGCATTTTCATCTTGTATTGTCTTTATTCCCCAAACACTAAATCCACCTATTTCCAGTCCATTAATAATGGTAAAAATCGTTAGTGCTAACACAAGTGCGATTAAAATGAGTATTAATAATTTTTTCATGGTAAATCTCCTTCTATCGTTACTTTAATCACATTGTTTTCTTGTTGTCCTGAAGTAGAAATTACATTTGTTAAATACATTTCTGTATCCAATTTTGCTTTAAACATACCTAATTGTTCATATTTATTTGATTGTGCTTGAATGACAATATGTGTTCCTGTTGTATT
The DNA here is from genome assembly GCA_944389225.1 of uncultured Clostridia bacterium. Taxonomy (GTDB): domain Bacteria; phylum Bacillota; class Clostridia; order TANB77; family CAG-508; genus CAG-269. Next base: position 44,006 of record CALXLP010000009.1, read on the forward strand.
TTGTATAGATGTTATTTGAACATTTTCTGGTACAATATACATAATTTCATTTAATAAATTTGGTATTGCATCTCTTGTTTTGCTTGCATCTGTAATTCTGTCATTTAAATCTTGTAAGTTTTGAATCATTTCTGTATAATCATTTGTTCTAGAATCTATTTTGGTTTTGTCATTATCTGCTAATTGAATTTGTGCATTTGTATGACTAATAGAATCTTGAGCTTGTTGTTCTTTTTCTTTCATTTGGTTTTGTAATAATACTGCAAAACAACTGTAAATAACAAATAATATAATTAACCCTGCTGCAGTTCTTAATAAACTAATTTCTGTTTTGTCTAATTTTTCTCCTAAGTCGTTTGTAAACCAACCTGAAGTTGCTAATTTTCCTTTCTTTTCCTTACCTGGGTTTACTTCTACTTTTAGCCAATCTGGAATTTTTTCATTAAATGATTGTTTTTTAAAGTTAATTCCTTGTATTCCTTGTCCTAATCCTGATAATGCTAAAGAAATTGCTGAATTTACTTCTATATAATCTTGTATACTAATATCTTTCGTTGGATTAATGAAATATGGTTTTAATATTTCACAATCTATTTCACTTAAATATTCTTGGAAGTATAAATCTATATTATTAATTAATGTTGCTGTTCCTGTTAAATAAACTTTACTAATTTTTTCTTCACTTTCATTAATAATTTTTCTTACGTTTCCAACAATTGTGTATAATGTTGGCATAATATCTTCCAAATATCCAATTTCTGTTTCTTGAAGATCTTTTCCTTCTGAAGTATAAATTGTTGTATTTTTACATATTTCATATGATTTTGCTAAAGAATTTTCTTTTATATTAATTTTTCTCAAAAATTCTTGGCTTCCTTCATCAAATGTTTGAATATCATATACGTTTTCATCAAGAATTTTTGTTACTGTTGTATTATCTTCAATATTAACAATCAAGCAATTTTCTTTTGGTTTTGTTTCTATCAAATTCGTAATTGCCATAGAAACTGGAACAATACTTGTTAGTTTGTTCTTTTCTAAGACTTGTGTTTTCTTTGTTAATTCTATCTTATTAGCAGCAATATGGATAACTTTTAATTTGTCTTTATCATCTGGATTTTTTGAAACAACATATCTTGTTTCAAAAACATTTGGATTATATCCTTGATCACTACAATACATTTCAAATTCTGTCTTGATTGCTTTTGATAAATCCTTATTACTTAGCATTGCAAACATATCAAAATAGTTATAAATTTCTTCAGACAAGTTAATACTAATTGGTGTTTTATAACTGTATGTTTCTTCTATGATTTGGTCTATTGCTTTCTCTAGATTGTCATAAAATTTAACACCAAAAGCTTCTACTTTTATCTTCTCATGTTCTTTTGAAACTTTCGCATATTTAATTATATTGCTTTCTACATATAATCCTAAACAGCTAGCCATCTTTTGCTCCTTTTTATATTTTTTCTTTATTGCTATTTTTTGCACTTCATAAAATTTGAT
>CALXLP010000010.1 GCA_944389225.1 uncultured Clostridia bacterium
TGATTTGACTAACAGATTTCATCATAATACCTATTAAATCTGTATAGTTGATAACATTTTCTTCTTTTCCATCATCTCTTTGTTTTTGATTATAATTATCAATTTCTTGGGTTATGGCATCTTTGGCATCAAAATCTTTTGGATAAATACTAATTGATGATGGTTTATCAAGATCAACAGCGCCTAATAATTCTAGATTTCCATCATAACTAGCATTCGCATTATTGCTATATGTTTCCATGATTTCGGCTAATTCTTCTGTACTTAACATGGCAAGTCTAGCTCTTTGCTCATCACTTAATTGACTATAATCAAATGTTTTAGAATCTTCATCTGGAAAGGCTAAACCTGTAAATACATTAATGTCTGGATTATCTTTTTGTTCTTTTACAATTTCTGCCTCATTGGTTTTATTGATAACATATTCTTTTAAATCCTTTGTATATCCAATGCCACCACTCATTCCTGTTGCCACACTTTGTTCATTTTGTTTGATGATTCCAACAACTTTTATGTTTTCACTATTATTAAGAAGTTCCTTCATATAGTCTTCATCTTCACTTTTATCTACCCATAATCCATTTTCTTTTTCATAGTAATCAGAATTTAATACTAATTTAAAAGATAAATTTAATAATTCATCATAAGTATATGATGTTGTTTCTGAATCTTCTACTGTTTCTCCATTTTGAACCTTATTCCATTTTTCTTCTAATTCCTTTTGATCTTTTAATCCTAGAGCATATAAAGTATAATCACTAATTTCGTTATTTTCATTCACAATTAGAACCACTTCATTATAATTTGTAGGCCAATTGCCTGCTACTAAATCATATTGAGAATGTAATAATTCTTCATTATCTAGCATTTCTTCCCAGACATCTGTATTAGACATACTTGTCATGCTAGAACCAAACATAGAACTCATAGGAGAGCTTTCTTGTGCTTTCATCATATCTTCCATTCCAAATGCATTCATAACTGTACTTGGATTTACTCGAACAACGCCATTAGAAGTATCTTCTTTGTATAAGTTAATATTTAGATTGTAATTATATTTAATAGCACTTGCATTATCTTTTATTGTGCTATTTTCATTTTCAATGTAGTTTTTTAATGCCTCTAAATTATTATTTGAAACCTTACTTGATAGTGTAGATATCATATCATTCATAATATCTCTAGAATAGATTTTTCCATCTTCATGGTTTTCTGTATTTTCTTCCGTTTCTCCCATCAGACTTTCCATCATACTAGATATATCAACTGTTGATTCATCAATAGTAATCGGATACGAAGATAATGTATCTTCTTCTACTCGATTGATATAACTTTGTACACCATTTGAAATTGATAAAATTAAGGCAATACCAATAATTCCTATACTTCCTGCAAATGATGTTAATAATGTTCTGCCTTTTTTGGTCATCAAATTATTTAAACTAAGTCTTAAGGCTGTAAAGAATTTCATAGCAGTTCTACCATCTTTTGCTTTTGCATCTTTTTCCTTTTTTCTATCTTCTTCTGTAAAAGGTTTTGAATCATCTGTGATGACACCATCTAAAATCTTTACAATTCTAGTAGAATATTTTTCTGCCAATTCAGGGTTATGGGTAACCATAACAATTAGCTTATCTTTTGAAATTTCTTTTAAAATCTCCATTATTTGGACACTTGTTTTTGTATCTAATGCACCTGTTGGCTCATCTGCCAAAATGATATCTGGATTATTTACCAATGCCCTTGCGATGGCAACTCTTTGCATTTGTCCACCTGATAATTGATTTGGTTTTTTATGAATTTGTTCTTTTAATCCAACATCTTCTAATGCTTTAATTGCTCTTTCTTTTCTTTCTTCTCTAGATACACCTGATATCGTAAGTGCTAATTCAACATTAGAAAGAACAGTTTGATGTGGGATTAAATTATAGTTTTGGAAAACAAATCCTACAGAATAATTTCTGTATGCATCCCAATCTTTATCTTTAAATTTTTTCGTTGATTTTCCATTAATCACTAAATCTCCTGATGTATATCTATCTAGTCCTCCAATAATATTTAACAATGTTGTCTTTCCACACCCACTTTGACCTAAAATAGATACAAATTCACTTTTTCGAAATTCAATACTAATTCCTTTTAATGCTTGAACTGTTGAATCTCCTGAAATATAATCTTTTGTAATATTTTTTAATTCTAACATGTTTTATCTCCTTCATATTAATTAACTTTAAAATTGTATTTTTAATAAAGCTTAAATTACATATACTAAAAAAATGACAACTAGTCATGTATAGTTTTAACATGACTAGTAAATATATTCAATATTTTTCACATAAAATTTACAAACTACTTTCGTTTGTTGCTTCTCTAAAATATATAGATATATCTGCATTAACATTATCTAAATTAATTTTGGTACTTCCACTTCCCCATGTTTCAGCATTAGATGTTATTGTTTCACCATCTATATAGATATTTCCAGAGCGATTTTTTGTGCTAATTTGATAATCTTCTTGTTTTCCTATTAAATTCATATCAGTATAAGAATATTCCAAATTAATTTCAGCATTTCCTGTAATATCTAAACTAACATCTTCTACTCCTGATTCAGAATCAAATAATAATCTTCCAATTTCTGCATCATAAATATCAATATTTCCTTCTTCATTTTTAAATTCCATATTATCTGCTATGATTTCATCTATCTCACAGTAATTGTTATAGATATCTAATGTTAAATTTCTTGTATTCAATTTTTGAATATCTGCTGACATATAATTAATTTCTAAATCTATATTATCTAATTTTACATCTTCTGGAATATAAATTGTTACAACCATATTCTCATCAGAAAAACTAGAAGGTAATTCTTCATCACTAACCTTTAATGTATCTCCATTTTGTTCTATTTTCATTTTATCAGGAATATTGGTTCCTTCTATTCTGAATGTATCTCCATTTCTTATAATCAATTCTGTTTCTTCAACATTTACTTCTAATCTTTTTATATTTTCATAGTTTCTTGTAATATTTTCTGTATGATATTCTTCTCTATCTCTTACTAAATCTCTAAATTCATCATTTCTAGAAGCTTCTACAAATTCTCTAGCAATTCCTAACAATACCAATACAATTGTTATAGAAAGATAGATTCCGAATGCAATTGCGGCATATTTAATAAATTTCTGAAATCCTGTCATTTAATATCTACACCTCCAAACATACAAAAACTATCTACATAAATGGTTGGTAATTTTTCATCATATTTTCTACCTGTTTTGTTTGAAGTTGCTCCAAAAATTGGTATTGATTTTACTTTTATATTTACATTTTCTGGTGCTAATATCTCAATTCCACCAAATACAGCACATGTTTTTACTAATTTATCCTCATTGATATTGGCTTTTCTTAAATCTAAATCAACACTTCCGAATATAGCATTTATATTTGCACCATTGAATTCTTGATTATTAAAATCTGCTTTAATTTCACCAAAAGTTGCGCCATATTCTTCTAAGTTTTGTCCTTTTTCTTTTAATTCCTTATTTTTCTTTTCCATTTTTCTATCAATTTTATCTTTGAATATAAGATTAATTCCTATCAAAATTAATAATACAGGAATCGTTAGTTTCCAAATTAAATCAAAATCTAAAATGTCTCTACAAGCTAACAATAGTAAAATACCAATAATTAACCATACAGTACTCCAAAATTTATTTTCTCTTGCAATTAATTCTATTGCACTTGGGATGATAATTAATAATGTCCACCAACCATCAAAAAAGATATTGATATTTGTAATTTCCAAAGCATTTAAAGTAAGAATGACACCAATTACCACTAATACAATTCCCCATAAAGTGTTTGCTACTTTTCTCATAATAACCTCCATTCGAGCAAGATTGCTCAATATTTTTTCTTAATTGTATAGAAAAATTAACTCTTATCTTGAACCATATAGATTTCTTTCATATACAACAAGGTTTAATTTCTTATATTCTATCGTATTCTGTTCTTTTTTGCAATAGGACAAATTTCACTTTTTGAAGCTTAAATAAAGTTCTCAAAAAAGCATAAAATTTTTTCTGTGCATTATTGTTTTTGCATGATAGAAAATAAAATTTTATATCATGCAAAAAAGGATTTCATTCAGATAATTTTCCAAATAAATCCCTTTTGTTCTTAAGACTCTTTTATACATATGAATTTTCGATTTTAGGTACTGCATAATATTTATCATTTACACTATGTATTTTTTGTTGAACTATACTTTTTAACTCTTCATGACTTATATCACTATCTGATGAAACAACCAAATCAAATATTAAATTGATTCTATCTCCACCATCTGTCATTCTAAAATCATGAATTGAAAATTCTGGATTGATTTCTTTTACAATCTCTTCTGTTTTCTTTCTCATTTCATTAATTTCTTCATCATCTGTTACAATTGGATCCATATGAATGGTTGTAATACAATTAAATTCATCATAAATATCTTGTTCCATCTGGTCTATCACATCATGAGCTTTGCAAATATCACAGTTTGCAGGAACTTCTGCATGGAAAGATACAATCTTTCTTCCTGGCCCATAATCATGTACCATGATATCATGAATACCTGATATCATTTCATATTTTTTAGTAAACGCCTCTAGTTTCTTTACAAATTCTGTGTCTGGTTTCATTCCTAGTAATAAATCTATGGTTTCTTTTAAAGCTTTAAATCCAGTAAATAAGATAAATATAGCAACTAAGATGCTAGCATATCCATCAATAGATATTCCAAATATTTTAGCAACAATAGCAGATAATAATACAACAAAAGTTGATATAGAATCTGAAATACTATCATAAGCATTTCCTTTAATTGCTGCAGAATCTATTGTTTTTGCAATTTTGTTGTAAAAGATAAATAGCCATAATTTTGTTAAAACAGCAATCACTAAAATTACAATGGTAACAGTACTAATATCTGGTAATTCTGGGTGAATGATCTTATCAAAAGAACTTTTGAATAATTCAACACCTACTAATACAATTAAAATATCTACAATAAATGCTGTAATATATTCCATTCTGCCATGTCCCCATGGATGGTCTTTATCTATTTTTTTCTGTGAAACTTTAAACCCAATCATGGTAACAATAGATGAACCTGCATCTGTCACATTGTTTAATGCATCTGAAATAATAGAAATGGAATTAGCAAATATTCCAATGATTAATTTTACTGCTGATAATAGGATATTGACAACAATTCCTGTTATACTTGAAAGCATTCCATATTTGGCTCTTGTTTCTGGCTTTTCTACGTTTTTATCTTTTATAAACAATTTTATTAATAAGTTTGTCATGTTTTCCCCTTCTTTTTTCCCTATATTAAACTATATTGTTATATCACATTTTATGATATAACACAATCTTTTATTAGTTAAATTTTTTAATATAAAATTAGTTTCAATCTTATATTTCTATCTTAAAGTTTAAATCAAGTCTCCACATTTTTTCTTTTTGACCATTTTAAATAATTCTTTGTCCTTTTTTGTTACAATCACATCTTCTATCTTTCCATTATGACATACCTTTAATGTAATTTTTCCTTTTTCAATCATAGGATGTCTTAAGATTCTGGTTCCTGAATTATCACATTTTTCTTTAGATATAGCTATATATGAAAACTTCTCATCTTCATATGGTAAATCTGCACTTTTTAATAGTTTATGCACTTTTGTTCTTTCCATTCGGACAATGGAATGACACCAATCCTTATCTGGTAATGGACATACACCTTGAAAGGTACATGGTGCAATTATATGAAAACCATTTTCAATCGCTATCTTTTGCACTTTTCTAATATTTTTGAATCCTGCTGGTGTTCCTGGTTCTATGATTAGAATAATGTGATTTGAACTTTTTATCAGTTTATTTATGACATCTTTTCTGTTTTCTGGTTTGATTTCATTTAGCATATAACTTGTGACTACCAAATCTGCATTAGAATCTAAATTATCTTCTACAATATCCATATACTCCCATGAAACGTCTTTTAGCTTGGGATTCTGACTCATAAAAGATTTTCCTAATTCTAACATAACTGATTCTCTTTCAAAACATCGTATATTTTTTGTATCTAACAATTCACTAATTGCCCAAGTCGCCGCTCCTGTTCCTGCCCCTATATCCACCACAGATTGTATATTATCATCTATTCTTTCTAATGTATGTTTTAAAGCTGTATATACTGCTCCATAGGTTGCTGGCATTCTCATAATAGAATAGGCTAATGCTTCTATTTCTGTATTTAATAATGTATCTCCTGTTCTTTCTTGATACATATATTTTTCACTTAACTTGCTAGCATATTGCTTTAATTCTGTTAGTTTTACATGATTTAGTTTTTCTTCTATCGCATTTTCTAATAATTCTGGTATTTTCATATTAACTCCTCGTTTTTACACTTTTCACAAAACATTTTATTTCTCGTATTCTTTTAATTTTTCTTCTAATAATTTAAAGTTACAACATACTTTTTTTAGAAATTTATTTTTTTGACTTCTATTATATGTTTCTAATGCTTTTATTTGTATTTGTTTAATATGTTTATTACAAAAATGATATTGACTTAGTAAAATTTGTCTATATTTTTGGTTTTCTTTATTTATATCAAAATTTATAAGTTCTGCATCATTTACTGGTATCATATTATTAAAACCTAACATACCATATTTACCTTTATGTATTTTAAAAATAAAAATGTTATTTTTAATTTTTTGGTGTGCAGGTCTAGGATGTTCTAATGGTACAAAATAATTGTAATCACTTACTTGTAATACAATCCCTAAATACACTCTTCTCTTAGTATATTCATCCTCTCTTTGTTCATTATATTGTACTCTTTTATCAAATCGATATAAAAATTTTATATAATTTATATCAATTCTATATAGTTTTAATTTATTCAATAAGTTTCTCCTTTAAAAAATAAAATATAGAGTAGAAGCTTTTGCCCCTACTCTTTTACATACCCTACTTTATAGCTATTATTAGCACTGGCTAGGGATTTCCTCTTTGAACATACCCTACTTCAATACTGTTCGTCAGTATTAGGCTAGGGGTTTCCTCTTCATTTTCCCCTACTTGTTAGGCTAGAGATTTCCTCTTGTAATATTTTGCAATATTACTCTTTCAGTATATTCATTATATAATATTTTTATACTAAAGTCAATTAATAAAATGTTAATTTTTTACATATAAAATTCTTTAATAATATCTTTAACAAATTCCCAACGATTTTTAATAAATTGACCGTTTTGATAGATTTCTTCTATTTCTTCATAAGTTGCCCACTTTACTTCAGAAACTTCATCTTCCTTCATAATCACTTTATTTAAGTCTATATCTTGTTTTAGAAAATAAGTATCTATCCAAACATTACCTGTTTTAAAATGAGCTAGCATTTTTGCATCTTTTACATTTAGTTGCACACCCATTTCTTCAAATGCTTCTCTTTCAATTGTTTCTATACTTGTTTCGCCTTTTATGACAGAACCTCCTGTCATGGCCCATACATTAGGAGATAATTTTTTTTGGGGAGAACGTTTCTGAATTAAAATCTTGTTTTCAGAGTTTTTAATCCAGACATCTGCTCCTAAATGATAAAACCCTTCTGGTAGCTTTTCTTCTCCTTTTACCATAGTTCTTCCTGTTTTGTTTCCTTCACTATCTAATATATCCCATATTTCCATGTTTTTCTCCTTTAATTAGCCATTTTCAATAATTTCTACTAATATTCCATCTATATCTTGGATAAAGAAATACGGTTTTCCTAGTCTGCCTTTTTTGATTTCAACTTTTTCGCAAATATGGTTATTTAATACAAATTCTTTTGCTTTTAATATATCTTCTACACCTAATGCAAAATGTTTTGTACCTACTACAGGCAAATCAGTTTCTATTGATTTAGCTGTTTGAGGTAATTCTTTATATTCTTTATAGCAAAACATTTCTAACACAATATCATTTAATTTTAACATTCTTATTCTTATACTATTATCTTCTGCATCCCAACTTTTTAATTCTTTAAAGCCAAACTTTTTATAAAATTCTACACTTTTATCTATATCAGATACACTAAAGGCAATATGATTTACAGTAAACATTTCTATTTCTCCTTTTTCTTATTATAAATATGGCACAACATCTTCAAATGTATCATATCCACTTTCACTATTAATATGTCCTGCATTTGGTACTAAGATTTTTTCTGTTGCTACTTTATTTGCAAAATCTAATTCTGCTTCATATTTGACATAAGGGTCATTATTAGAATAGAAACAAATAATATCTTTTGCATAATTCTTTACACTTTCTATTCCATCTGTATACATGCTTTCATTTACAGCATCATATTCTTCATCTATTCCTAAATAGTTATTAAATCCACAAACAAAAATACATTTTTTTACTTTTAGTTTATTTTCAATCAAAAATTTAGAAATAAATGCTGGTGCAATGCTATGTCCTATGATTGTTGTGTTTTCATTAATAAGTCCTAAATCTACATAGTACTTTAATAATTTGCTCCAATTTTCATAATTTTGAAATCCAACACCTATTGGAAAATCTGGTACATATACTTGTTTTCCTTCTCCTTCAATAAAATCATGTAACCATCCTATCCAATTTGAATATGGACTACTAAATGATCCATGTATGATAAAATAATTATCCATATATATTCCTCCTTTATAATAATTTTTATTTTTACTTTTACTATTTCATTTCATTTTCTAGCCATTTTAGAAATTTGTCATTTCCTTCATCTATGTCATAAGAAATAATCTCACAAGTTTCATAATCATGTATGCCTAATATCTCTTTTTCCACTTCTTTAAATAAATCTTTTTTTGTTTTCATTTGTATCAAGAATTCTGGTTCTTTTACAATTTCGTCTTTCCACCAATAACTACTTTCCACTTTGCTCATTTGACAACAACTAACTAATCTCTTTTTTAAAAGTGTATCAATTATCTTATTGGCAATTTCTAATTTGTCACAAGTCGTAGTAACTATACAATACTTTGTCATAACTTCCTCCTTATTCTTCTAATTCTTTTTTTATCTCTTTTAACATTTCATTAAAATCTTTAAATTGATATTGAGACAATTGATTAATTTTTTCTCTATTACTATTAGAATATTTGTCATATATTACAGCCACTTCTATATTAGCATTATTGGCTGCTTCTACACCTACCAAAGCATCTTCTACAATCAAACATTCTTCTGGTTTAACATGTAATTTTTTCATAATTTTATCATGTACCTCTGGATTAGGCTTAATCGAATTTACATCATTTTTGGCATAGATAACTGAAAAATAATCTTCTAATTTTGCTTTTTTCATAATATTTTTATTTTCTTTTTTATAATGTTCCATTGCAAATTCATTGGTTGAACTTGCTACTGCTAATATATATCCCTTTACTTTCAAGTATTTTATTACTTTATCTGCATTTGGTTTATAATCTATCACTTCTTTTAAATATCTATCTGCAATTTCATATCGTATTTTCTTGACTTCTTCCTTTGACATAGTCGCATGATATTTTTCTTTTAAGAAACCACAATATTCTAAATACGGGTCTTGTTCTTGTTTATATTCTTTTAATTTATCATCTCTTTGTTTGGCAATATCTACTTTATCAATTGTTCCATCTCCAATTGTCTTAATAAGTTCTTCATCTATCGCATTCCATATACCGATAGAATCTATTAATGTTCCATCCATATCAAAAATAACAACCTTCTTATTTTTTAACATCTTTCTACTCCTCGTATAATAAAGTATTGTTTTTAATGTAATCTGCAATTTCTTCAAAAACTTTATCTTGATGTAATATTTCATTTTTATGATTTTCTACAAAAAAGTCTGATATTGTTTTAGAACCATCTTCTATTAAGTTTTGTATTCTTTCATCTTCTAAAATTGGTTTGTTCTCACTTTTATTTACATCTAAACAATGTTCTTCACAATATAGCTTACATTGTATATCTGACTCTAACTTATCACACATTTTGGCAAAAATAGATTCTTTTGTTTTCATATTTTCAAATTCTTCTATCAATTCGATTAACTCTTCTTTTTTTGTTAAATCTTTTAATACATCATCTACTGCAACTTTTCCTATTTTTCTTTTTTCTTCATTTGAAATTTTATCGAATGGTGTAAAATCTTTTATCTCTATTTCTTCTAATTCATGAATGACAAGCATTTTAATGACTTTCATCAAGTCTATGTTAAAATCATATTCTGAATCAATGGCAATTGCCAGCATACATGTACCATAAATATGTTCTGCTACACTTTCTACTCTTTCTCTTTCAATATGCCATACTTTCCAACCACTTCTTATTTTATCTTTTAATGTCGATGCTAGCACATAGAAATGGATGATATTTTGTATTTTTTCCATATAAGTATTTCTCCTCTCACTCTTGCACATTTTATCACATCTTTTTTACTTTATCAATAACAAGAAAAAACTTGCCAATATGGCAAGTTCTTTATTCTTCTATTTTTTGTTTAAGTTCTTTTATTATTTGGCTATAATTATCATAATTTTTAGTTACATCATCTATAGTTTCTATATCCCCACTAGATAAGTTTCTTAAAAATACTACATTAAAATCCATAAAATCTTCTTCTGCTAAACTCTCAAAATATGTTTTTATATTATCTGCTATCTCTTCATTTTCTTCTTCATCCATTTGCCCTACTGTAATAATATATACTTTTTTTCCTTTTAATAATTCAGCATGACTAGAATAAGGATTTAATCTATCTATTACATTTTTTAAAATTCCAGGTATATGATTCATATATATTGGAGTTGCTATTACGATTTTATCGGCTTTTTTCATTTCGCGATATATTTCTTTCATATCATCATTAATGACACAATATTCTTCTAAATTATTTACACAAGTACTACATCCCAGGCAATATTGAATATTTTTATCAGCTAATGCTATTAATTTGTCGCTTTCACCTCTTAAATCTTCTAGTATCCTATAACAATTTTTCTTTCTATTACTTCCACTTATATATAAAATCATATGAATTTCTCCCTTATAGATTTGATTATATTTATTATTTTAACTTATTTCTTTTAGAAATTCAATAAAACTAATTTATTTTTATATTAATATTTAAGGTCACAATTTGTGACCTTAAATACTGCAATCTTGTGGTCACAATTTGTGACCACATACTTTTTGTTTTCATGTATGAAAATAGATTTTTTAATACTTTATTTTTTAGGATCTACTTTATTCCTATCTCCTTTGCAAAGACAAAGGCAATTCTAACCCATTGTTTTCTAATAAATCTTTATTTTGTAAAATCGTTTTTGTATCTCCATCAAATATAATCTTTCCATCTGCAATTAAAATTGTTCTATCACAAGTATCATAGATTAAATCCAAATCATGTGAAGTAACAATTTTCATTCCTTTTAAAGAATTTAATACATTGATAAATCTTCTTCTATTTTTAGGATCTAATGCGATTGTTGGTTCATCAAAAATTAAGATATCTGGCTTCATAGATAAAACCGTTGCAATCGATGCTAGTTTTTTCTCACCACCAGACAAACGATAAATTTGTCTATCTTGTAATTCTTCAATTCCTATACTTTTCAAAGCTTCTATAGTTCTTGCATCTACTTCTTCTTTTGAAAAGCCATAGTTTCTTGGTGCAAATGCAACATCTTCATAAACAGTTGGCATGAATAATTGACTATCACTATCTTGGAATACATACCCTATTTTTTGTCGTATTTCTTGTAAATTTTGTTTTTCTACCTTCAGGTTATTTATTATAATATTTCCTTGATAGCTTAATTCCAATCCTACCAATAGTTTCAGAATTGTAGATTTTCCTGCACCATTTGCTCCTATAATTCCAACACTTTCTTCATTTTCTATTTTAAAATTCATATTAGAAAGTGTTTGTTTTTTACTACCATTATATGAAAAAGAAACTTCTTTTACTTCTATCATAATTTTTCCTTTCTATTATTACTAAATGTCATCGAAGGTTGCCAAAGGGGACGTGTTATTTGGGCAACCTTTTCGTATTTTAAATAAATATACCACCTATTATCTCAAAAATGGGAACAAATCTAAGTATGATAAGTAGTGCAAGCATTAAACAAAAGTATACCCAGCTTTTTTTATCTACTTTTTCTTTTTTGACAAAAAAAGTATCTGGATTAAAACCTCTAAGTTCCATACTTTCATAAACTACTTGTGCTCTATCTATACTTCTTAGCATTAAACTTCCTATTAAGCTTCCCCATGCTTTATAATGTACTCCTTTTTGTTTTGGTGCTCGCATTTGATAAGCCACCCATATTCTTTGTACTTCTTTTAAGAAAACAATAATATATCGATAAATCAGCATAACTACTGTAATTAAAATATTCGGCATATGTATCATTTTTAAAGCATAGCAAATCTCTTCTATGGAAGTTGTTAAAATCAAAAAATAGGATGCCAATATGGCAAAAATTCCTTTTAGCAATAAAGTGAACATAGAAATCATACCAGTTGTAACTGGTACAATTCCTATGTAAGTGATAATGGTTCTATCTAATATGGGATTAGCAATTCCTAAAATAAACAATAATAGTAAAACCACTTTCAAATTTTTTAAAGCATTTTTTATAGATAAATCTCCTATTATACTTATCAATATTAAATAGATACTCATTGCCAATGTCATCACTAAATTATATTTATCAATAGAAGTTAATAAAACAATATAAATAATTGTAATGAGTAATTTTACAAGTGGATGTATCTTGTTTAAGTATCCATTATGATTTGCATAATAATCCATATGATGTACTGTTTTTATAGCATTATCAATTTTGTTCATTGACTATATTTCCTTTTTTTCTTTTCATTTTTATGATATATCCAACCGTTATTAAAAAGACAATTGTAATCACACAACCTACAATTCCTGAAATAGAAGTACCAATGGTAGATTCACTATCTTTAAATGTATAGTCTGGTAAGAAAGAAGTTGCACTTTGTATGCTTTCAGCTGTTTCATGAGCTGCATCATTTCTTCCTTCTACTTCTGTATCTCCTGTAATTTGTTCGATAGACCATTCTAAACCATCTGGATTAGAAGATGCTAGAAGAGACATACCTCCACCAATAATGACTAATAGACAAGCAAGAATAGTAATTGTCTTTTTATATGAAAATTTTGCTTGTTTTTCTGTTTTTTGTGTTCCACTCCATAACATTTCTGGTCTTGCTTCATAAACAAAGCAAAGAACAGCTGCTGTAATAAATCCTTCGATTAATCCAATTACCAAATGAATTGGTTGCATAGTCGCTACAAAAGTTCCAAATGGCAATTCTGTAATTCCTGAAGCTAATGTTTCTAATGTTACTGAAAATGCACCTAACTGCAAAGTTAGTACACACCCTACCAGAGAAGCAAGTATAATTCTTCCCTTTGTCATTCCTTTTTTCATAACTAACTTCCAAATGAGAGAACCTATAAAACAACCATAAAATGCCATATTCCATACATTGGCACCTAACGCTAATAATCCTCCATCTGCAAAGAATAAACATTGAATTAATAAGACACCTATCATACTTAGGAAACCTGCAAAAGGACCTAATATACTACTTAGTAGTAATCCTCCACATAAATGTCCTGATGAGCCAGTTCCTGGTATTGTAAAATTCACCATTTGGGTTGCAAATACAAATGCGCCCATAACCCCCATTGTTGGTATTTTCTTTTTAAAATCTTCTTCTTTTCTTATTTTTCTAATTGAATATGCTGCCACAAGCCCACTTGCTACATACATGGTAGCACCTACTGCTGGACTTATCATTGCATCTGCCATGTGCATATCTTGTTCCTCCTTTTCGTTCTTTGGGACAATTGGGACCAGGTCCGTTTTGTCCCATTTTACTTCAACTAGTCAAAACTACCACTTTTTAGTCCTGATAAATCTAATGTGACATAGGAAAATCCTAAGTCTTTTATTTTTTCCACAATATTGTCATCATTTTTATGTTTTATGTTGTTTAAAATGATTTCAAAATCTTCTGGATTCACTTCAATTCTTGCTATATTATCATGAACTCTTACTCGTACTTTTTGGATTCCTAATTCTTTTATCATTTCTTCACTCTGTTCTACTTTTTTTAGTCCTTCTTCTGTTAAATTTGTATTATATGGAAATCTCGTTGCTAAACAAGAATTAGATGGTTTATTCCAAAATGGAATTCCTAAAGTTTTACTATATTGTCTTATCTCTTCTTTAGAAATTTCAAATTTGGCAAGTGGACTAATGATACCCACTTCTTCTGTTGCCTTATTTCCTGGTCTATATACAATCAAATCATCTGCATTTTTCCCATCTAAAAGATATTCATATCCATTTTCATTCGCTGCCTTTTTAAGGATTGTCATTAACTCTTTTTTACAATGATAACATCTATCTTTATGATTTTCTCTAAATTCCGTAATTTTTAATGGTTTATATGGTACTTCTATATATTGAAAATGATTTTCTTTTAAAAATGTAATTGCTTCTTCATAATCTTTTCTTGGCACCATAATGCCATTGGCAATAACTGCTAATACTTGATTTTTTGATAATACTTTATTGGCTGTAAATAGCAAATAACTAGAGTCGATGCCTCCTGAATAAGCAATGGCTACTTTTTTTAATGTTTTCAGATACTTTTCTAATTGTGTTTGTTTTTCCATTTATGTTTCTCCTATTTTATTTTTTCTATCAATACCCTTGATTAAAGCAAATTATCTTATTTGACAATGCCTGTGTAATCAATCCAATGAGCTTTTCCTTACGTTTAAGTTGTTACTCTCTTCCATTAACTGCTAAATGATTGATTTGATTTGCTAGATATCCGGCACCATATCCATTATCAATGTTAACAGTCGCAATACCATTACTACAAGAATTAATCATTCCTAATAGAGCTGTTATACCTCCTAAATTTGCACCATATCCTACAGATGTTGGAACAGCAATGACTGGTACTTTTGATAGTCCTGCTACTACAGAAGCCAATGCACCTTCCATTCCTGCAATGGCAATAATGCAATTTGCTTTTTCTATTTTTTCTCTTTGTGATAAAAGTCTATGAATTCCTGCTACGCCAACATCATAAATTCTCTCTACATAGCTCCCAAAGAATTCTGCTGTTTCTGCTGCTTCTTCTGCTACTGGAATATCTGATGTTCCTCCGGTACATACAACAATATTTCCTATTTTCTCTTTTGGTTTTTCAATTTTTAAAATTCTTGAAAGTGAATTATATTGTACTTCTGGAATCTCTTTTTTAACTAATTCAAATTGTTCTTTACTTGCTCTTGTTCCTAATACCTCTCCATTTTCTTTATAAATGGTTTTATAGATTTTAGATAAGTATTCATCTGGCTTACTTTGACAATATATCACTTCTCCTGTGCCAATTCTTTCTTTTCGATTATGATCAATTTTAGCATATCCTAAATCTTCATATTGATTATGTTTGATTTCTTTTTCTGCTTCTTCAACACTCATTTCATGATTTTGAATTTTTTCTAATATTTCTTTCATCTCCATGATTTTATGTTTCCTCCTTTAATGTCCAAACAGAAACGTCCCCAATTGTCCCTAATTTGTTCCATCAAATTTTAGATTATATAACTCCTTTAATGGAATATCATTCTTTTTAGCCAATTCTTTCATACTTTCATATTCTGGGTAAATATATGTTTCTCCATTATTGACAACTTTTTTTGCTTTTAGCGTACCATATTTTGTATCAATTGCAATTTGTTCTCTTTCTAATTCTGTTCGATATTCATAACGATAGCGAATACCAATAGTCGTTGTTTCTTTGAATATGATATTTTGTAATTTTTGGATGTCTGGTTCTTTACATACAACTGTTAAACGATATGCTGGTCTATTTTTTTTCATAAAGATTGGTGTATAAAATACATCTAATGCTCCATTTTCGAATAACAATTCTTCTGTATATCCTAATATTTCTCCAGAACAGTCGTCAATATTCGTTTCCATGACCACAATTTTTTGATTTTCTTCTTGCATTTCACCATAGTATACTTTTAATACATTTGGTATTTTTAAATCTTTTGTTCCTGCTCCCCAACCAATTTTTTGAATCTTCATAGCAGGTAAAGTTGTAAATTCAGAACTTAATTCTGCAATGATGGCTGCTCCTGTTGGTGTTACTAATTCTGTATCAATATCGATTTGTCTAAATTCCACATTAGAGTTAGCAAATATTTCACTTGTTGCTGGAACAGGTACTGCCATTGTTCCATGAGCACATTCAATAAAGCCATGTCCGTCATTTACAACACTTGATATAATCTTATCTGGATGAATTTTATTGATTAAAATAGCTGTACCTACAATATCTACAATGGAATCAATCGCACCTACTTCATGGAAATGCACTTCATCTAATGGTTTGTTATGAACTTTACTTTCTGCTTTGGCTACTCTCATAAATATTCTTTTCGCTAAATCTTTACTTCCTTCATCAATATCACTATTATTAATAATTTCATATACATCGTGTAAGTTTCTATGTTCATGGTGGTGATGGTGTTCATGACTATGTTCATGGTTATGTTCTTCATGTTCATGATGATGGTCATGCTCTTCATGAACGTGAGAATGCTCATGTTGATGCTGTAAAATCACATCAACATGAGTACCTGTAATTCCATTTTTTACTTTTTTAGATATATCTATTGTATAACCATCTATATGCAATTTTTTTAATTCTTCTACTAGATAGTTTTCATCACCAATAATTTCTGTTAATGCTGCTAAGGTCATATTACCACTGATTCCACTTGAACAATCAAAATATAATGTTTTCATATCTTTCCTCTTTCTTTTTTAATCTACATTTATCATTTCATACTCTCTTGTTCCAAATCCAAGCTCTGCTGCAGCTTCTATAGTATGAATACCATTTTGTCTTTCTACTCTTGCTACAAAATGATCTCTTCCTGGATCTTTTGAATTATATATTAAATCCATACAAGCTTGATCAATAGCGATTGGATCTGTACTTGCTAAAATACCAATATCTTTCATACAAGGATCTTCTGCAACTGCACAACAATCGCAATCAACAGATAAATTGCACATTACATTGATAAATACAATATTTTTTCCAAAGTGTTTAACCACACTTGAAGCTGCATCTGCCATTGATTCTAGAAATTTGTCTTGTTCTGGTAGGTTAGCCCATATTTTCGTTTGGTCCTTAGATTGTCCTGCAGAATGTATCCATGACTTTCCTTCTGATGAAGCACACCCTATTGATAATTGCTTTAATGCTCCACCATATCCACCCATTGGATGACCTTTAAAATGTGATAAAACAAGCATAGAATCATATTTTTCAATATCTTTTCCAACAAAATTTTCTTTTAATATTTTTCCATTAGGTATTTCTAAAACGACATCTGGTCCTTCTGCATCCATAATATCGACATCAAAATATTTAGTCCAACCATGATCCTCAATTAATTTTTTATGCTTTTCTGTTGAATTTCTAGCACCTTCATAAGCAGCATTACATTCAACAACTGTTCCATTAACCTTTTCTACAATAGCTTTAACAAATTCTGGTCTAATATAGTTTTGGTTTCCTTCTTCTCCAGAATGTAATTTAACTGCTACCTTGCCAGGTAAATTAACTCCTAATGTTTCATACATCTTTACAACACTTTCTGGAGTAATCTCCTTTGTAAAATATACTTTTGATTTTTCCATAAAAATCCTTCCTTTCTATATATCATTCGTATTTTTAAATTTTTCTAGAAAAACATCCAGTCTTATTATAAGTTTATATAGATTTTACTATGTATCGTAAAATTAATTTTCAAATGCTTTTGCTACTTTTTCAAGCTCTTCTCGAATGGCAATATGTTGTGGACAAGCCTTTTCACATTGACCACATTTAATACATTCACTAGCTTTCTTTAATCCATGTCCACCAACTAACCAATCTTCTTGATGTTTTGCCGCTGCCATATCTTTATATAATGTTAAATAATTCATTGCTGTGAAAGATCCAGATATACCAATATGCATTGGACATACTTTTGCACAATAATTACAACTTGTACAAGGAATTAAAGGAATTGTACTTAATACTTTTTGTGCTTCTGTAATCGTTTCTTTTTCTTTATCTGATAATTTTGTAAAATCTTTCATGTAAGAAATATTATCATCCATTTGTTCTATACTGCTCATTCCAGATAGTACAGTAATAATTCCATCTAAACTTGCTGCAAATTTAATTGTCCAAGAAGCAAGTGATGCATTTGGATTGGCTTTTTTAAATACTTCTGCCACTTGTTCTGGTGGATTTGCAAGCATTCCACCTTTTACTGGTTCCATGATGATAACTGGTTTTCCGTATTTTCTTGCTACTTCATAACATTCTCTAGATTTAATTGCTGGATTTTCCCAATCAGCATAATTGATTTGTAGTTGCACAAATTCCATCTCTGGGTGTTTTTGTAAGATTTCTTCTAATTCTTCTGGTGTTGAATGGAATGAAAATCCAATATGTTTTATTTTTCCTTCTTGTTTCTTTTCTTGAATCCATGACCACATATCAAAATCATCAAACGCTTTTGTTCTAGATTCTCCTAGATTGTGTAATAAATAAAAGTCAAAATATCCAGCACCTGTTTGTTTTAAGGATGTTTCAAATTGATTAATTGCATCTTCTCTTGTTTTACAATTTATCCATGCTGCATTTTTTGTTGCTAACTGAAATTTTTCTCTTGGATAACGTTCTACTAATGCTTGTCTAATGGCATCTTCACTTCCAGCATATGCCCATGCTGTATCAAAATATGTAAATCCTGCTTCTAAAAAGTGATCTACCATTACTTTGGTTTGTTCAACATCAATTTTGTCATCCTTCATAGGTAATCTCATTAGTCCAAATCCTAGTTTTTTAATTTCTTCTCCTAAATATGCCATATTGATTCCTCCTTCATTTATTTTAATTTTTTGTTTAGCATTTACTTCAAACTTTTCATCGCATTTTAAATCATTAACCTAACTTATTATATTCTTCATCACTTACAGGCTCACACCATTCATTTGATGTATCTTCTCCTGGTACCTCTAAAGCTAAATGGCTAAACCAATTATCTTTTTTAGCTCCATGCCAATGTTTTACATTTGCTGGTATTACTACTACATCTCCTGGTTTTAAACTTCTTGCTTCTTTTCCTTCTTCTTGATACCAACCTTCTCCATCTACACAAATAAGGATTTGTCCTCCTCCTGTACTTGCATGGTGAATATGCCAATTATTTCTACAAGCTGGTTCAAATGTTACATTAGCAATAAATATTGGTGATTCCTCTGGTTTTGTTAATGGATTTAAATAAGAATTTCCTATAAAATATTGTGCAAATCCTGTGTTTGGTTCTCCTAATCCAAACATTCCTCCATGTTCTGTTTTATTTTCATTATTCATAATTTTTTCCTCCTTTATATTTATTTTTTAATTTATGTTATCATTTATTTTGAACATTTGACATAATCTTATTTCTAATATATACGCATTTTAAAAATCATTCAAATTATATCATTACATTAGATTTTTATCTAATATATTTTTGTCATATAAATCAATTTTGTAATTTAATCTATCATAAGCCTCTTGCATAGCATCTAATTTTTCTTTTAATATTTTTCTTTGCTCTACCAAAATTTCTCTTCTCTCTTTTACAGTCTTATCTCCTTCATCAAATAATTGTAAATATCTTTTCAAAAAGCTAATTTCTAGACCTGCAGCTCTCATACATTTTACAAATCGAATTCTTTGTAAATCGTTTTCTGTATAATTTCTAATACCATTTTTTCCTTTAGCAATTGGTCCAATTAATCCCTCTCTTTCGTAATATCTTAGTGTATCTGTTGTTAAATCAAACTCTTTAGCCACTTCTGATATTTGCATAATATCGCCTCCTTCCTATTATTTTGTTTTTATTTATATATTTTGAGTTTTATTATAAATTTGCTTTCATTTATTATATATCACTTAGAGTTTACTTCAAGTCAATACTTTTTTATATATTTTTTTAAATTTTTATGTCCAATTGGGAACGTTTCTGTTTGGGACATTTTTTCAAATAGCAAACTCTATGAAGCTTTTTTGTTTCCCAATTCAAAATGGAAATAACTATTTTATTTTTTAAAAAAAATCGTTTTCCTATAAGAACTACAACGAAAAATGTCCCAAACAGAAACGTCCCCAATTGGACATAAAAAAAGGGAAATTTGAGTCCGTCCCCAAAATCCCTTTTATCGATTATTATTTCTACTTTTACTTAGTGGTGTCCATAAGCCTAATGTTTCTTTTGGCACTTTTTTATGATTTTTACATTGTTCTGGAAGATTGTCCTCTGTAAAAATTTCTGTATAGGTATTTGTACAATTTTTTGATGCTAAACAACCTGTTGTTTTACATACAGTTCTTTCTACAATCCCTTCTGGTCTTACAAAAGTAGCACTTGGTAAATCTTTATGTATGTCTGTCATAACCGCATCCCAGATTTGTCCTGCTGGGTTTCCATTATAATATACGGTTTCACTATTATCATAACCATACCATGTTGCAGCTGAATAATATGGTGTAAATCCACAAAGCCATCTATCATAATCATTATCTGTTGTTCCTGTTTTGGCTGCCACATCCATTCCTGGAATAGCACAATATGTTGCCGTTCCTCCTGATTTTACAGGTTCTTGTATAATTGTTTTCATTATATACGCATTTTGCTTTGAAATTACTTGTCTTGTTTCTTGTTTTGGTGTTAAAACTGTATTTCCATTAGCATCTGTGACACTTGTATAAAAAGTTGGTGTAATATATACGCCATCATTTGCAATTGTTCCATAGGCTGATGCCATTTCTAATGGGCTAACACCACTTGTCATTCCTCCTAATGCTAAACTTAATACATTATCTGTAATAGGATCTAATGAACTAATTCCCATATTTTGCAAATATTCTAATGATTTTTTAGGTGTTAATTCTACCATAATCTTAACAGCTGGTATATTTTGTGAAGTTCTAATAAAACTTCTAATATTGATTAAACCTTTAAATCCATTATAATTTTTTGGTTCATAATTTTTACCAAATCTTGTACTACTATCATCATAAACAGTTGCAGCTGTTATAATCTTTTCTTGTAACGCAGGTGCTACATCTGCTAAAGGTTTGATACTAGAGCCTGTTTGTTTTTCCATTTGTGTTGCTCGATTCCAACCTGCACTTGTTTTTTCTCCAAAACCTCCTGCAACAGCTACTACATTTCCTGTTTTATAGTCAACAATGGCCATTCCTGATTGACTATGTTCATTTAATAAAGTTCCATCACTATTTCTTTCTCTTCCACTAATAATATATTTTTCTTTTGCATATTCTTCTTCTAATCGATTTTGAATATCCATATCTACTGTAGAATGAATGGTAAGTCCGCTACTATATACATAGTTTTTTGCCATTTGTTCTGTCATATTCTTTTCTTTCATAACCTGTTCTACAACTTGAGAAATAACTGCATCTGTATGGTATGAAAACACGCTTCCTCCCATAATTTTTCCTGTACCAAACTGTAATCCATTTTGTACTTCTGTAACTGCATTTTGATATTCTTCTTCAGATATATAGCCTAATTCTTTCATTTTATCTAAAACCGTTATGGTTCTATTTTTTATTTTTTCTGAGTTATCTACAATTGTATTATATGGATTATATGAATTTGGTGAATGATTAATTCCAGCCATAAAAGCACATTCCGCTAAAGATAAATCTTTTGCACTTTTATCAAAATAATATTCAGCACCAAGCTCTACTCCATGTAAATTATTGGCTCCAACAAATAATATATTTAGGTATAATTCTAATATTTGCTCTTTTGATATCATTCTCTCTACTTGATAAGCTCTTTGCCATTCTCTTATTTTTCTTTTAATCCCTTCAATTCCTGTACTTTCATTATCATTTGTTATATTTTTTACTAATTGTTGTGTAATGGTGCTTCCTCCATAACTACTATTACCATTTAATAATGTATTGGCAATTGCGCCTGCGGTTCTTTTAAAATCGACACCACTATGTTCATAAAATCTTTCATCCTCTATGGCAATATATGCTTTTGGTAAATATTCTGCCATATCTTCTAAAGTAATAATTTTTCTTTTTTCGTCACCACTTAAATCTGCAAGTACTGTACCATTTTGATCTACTATGACAGAATTGGATACTTTTATTACTAAATCTTCTTTGCTAATTTGTATATCTTCATTTCCATACCAGCCTAATAATAATCCTGCAAATCCCCACATTCCTGCAATTAGTAGTAGTAATAAAAGAATGATTAGTATTAGGAGAAATTTTAGAAAGAATTTTAAAATTTTATGTTTTTTACGTCTTTCTTCTTTTTTTGCTTTTTTCTCTTTCTTTGCTTGAAGTTTTTCTTCCTTTCTTTGTTCTTTGTCTATTTTATGTTCTTCATTTTTTCCTACTTTTCTCCATTCATCGCTTTTCTTTTCAAGATTTTCTGTTTTCTTTTTCTCTTTCTTATTGTTTAGCTTTTCTGTTTTCTTCCCATTTTCTGTTTTCTTTTTTATCTTTTTATCTTTGTTTTCTTTTTTATTAGGTTTCTCTTTTTCTAATGTTTGTTCTGCTTTTTCTTTATTTTCTTGTGTCTTTGCTGGTCTTTCTTTTAATAAAACCGCTGTCTTTGATTTTGTTTCACTTTTTACTTGTTCTATCTCATTATTGTTTTCTTTAATATTTACCGCATTTTCTAAAGTATCTATCTTTTTATGTATTTCATTATTAGGCACTTGTATTTTGCCTTTTTCTAGACTTTTTTTAGCATTGTTTTGCTCAGCCTTCTGATTTATTTTCTTTGAAGTGCTATTTTTTGCTTTTTTATGCATTCTTTTTCTATTTAAATTTTGTTTATTATGATTCTTGCTGCTTCTCTTTTTCTTCTTTTTTTTCATGCCTACTACCTCCTTTTGCTATATTTTTAGTACTTTTAGCACCCCAATTATTATCTCCAATATTTCCAAATATATTTTATGAATATTACAACATTTTCCAAAAAAATGCAACTATATTTTAGCATATTTGGGCTTAAATTACTAGCTCATTTTGATTTTTTAAGAATTTTTTTACTTTGTTTATTGTATTTTTTATTTAACTTGCATTATAAAAAAGACTACCATTTCCGGTAGTCTTAAAAAATAAAAGGGGATGTTATTTTGTACCAAATGCTTTTTTAGGGCAATGGTACTTTTATTGTTAATGAGTGTATCACTTTAAGTCCACTCTAAGTCAATACTTTTTTTATAACTTTTTGTAAAATGTAAAAACTGAAGCAAAATTCATCACTCCAGTCTTTAATTTCTCCAACTTTCATACTCTTTATATTATTTTTCCAATACTTTACTTTTCAACAATTTCTTTGTACTTTCTGCAATTCTTTCTTTTTCATTTTCAAAATTCTTTTTGGTTACTCCAATATAATCTACTACTTCTGTATGTAAAAACTTTGCTAAATTTTTCATAGAATGTAATGTATTTTCCGTTCCATCTCCACTACCACCAGCACATGCAATACACAACATTTCTTTTCCTTTTATTTTTGAATCGTCATTAAACGATTGACATCTTTTTAATCTATCAAAAAATGTTTTTGCTGATTCGCTCATTTCATAAAAATACACAGGTGAAACAATAATAAAATTATCATATTCTCCCATTTTTTCCTGCAAACTATTAAAATCATCTTCCATTCTACAGATATGTTCTTCTAGACAGATTCCCCAACCTCTTTTACCACAGGCTTCACATTTTTTTATATTATATTGATTTAATACAACCCATTTTGTCTCAACATTTAATTCTTGCAATGTTTTTATACAAATATCTACACAGGAATTTGTTAGTCCTATTTTATTGGGACTTGAACTTATAATCATTGTTTTCATCTATATCACCTTCTATTCTCATTACGCATTTTCCTTTAAATAGGTATCTATTACTTTTTCTAATTCATCATATTTTCCAGTATAAGCATGGTCTGCATCTTTAATCACTTTAATTTCGCAATTTTTTAAATTGTTTTGTAAATAGTCTATAACTTCCTCTATTGGTTGAGTTAAAACACATTCGTCTTTATCTCCAAATGGAATAAACACAGGAATTTCTATTTTGTTTAAAATTGCACTTTTTCCTTCTCTTTCTCTATATCTAAAAAAGTCACATGTACGATTATATAATAAATCCATATAAAAGGTTTTTGCACTAATTTTCCCATTGGCAAATACACAAAAATCAATTAATTCCTCTTCTTTTCCATTCTCAATCAATTCTTTTGCCTTGCTAATACATGTTTGATACTCTTTTCCTGTATAATTTTCTACTTCTTTTGGAATGTCACAAGGCGCTAATAATACAATCCTTTTAACACATTCATCTTGTTTTTGGGTATAATAATAGACTGCTTTGTTACAACCATAACTATGTCCTTCTAATACAATGTGATTATATCCTCTTTCCTTTACCCAATTCACAATCCCTTCTACATCTAATACACAATCCTCAAAAAATTCATAACTACTGCCTTTAATCACAAATTCATTTTCTTTATGCATTTCTGTAATATAGTTCATTCCTCTATTATTAAATGGTAAAAAAGCATAGCCATTATTGGTATACACTCTTGCTAAGTTATCATTAAATTCATCTTCATAAAAATTCCCACTCATTCCATGAATATGAACAACAATTTTATTTGTTGGCACATCTGGTGTATATAGCAATCCTGGTAATTGTATCCCATCTGTCGAATATGGTCTTATTAATTCTTGATTCATAGAAAAGCCCCCTTTTATATTAAATCATTTTTTCTGGTATCTTTATGTGAATCTTCTGTAAATGGTGGACTCATAATTTCAATCATTTTTAAGTTTCCTTTAAATGCAAATTCTGTTTGAATAGGTATTTCTAAAGTATCACCTTTCTCAATAGTATATATTTCATTATTAATATTAGCTACCCCTGATCCTTCAATAATGTAATAAAAATGGATACATTTTGTCTCAATTTGATAAAATTCATGTCCTTTATGCATATCAATATAATCTACTTCCACTCCTAAACTCTTTTCACTTAATATATATCCATCAAAATAACCTTCTTTTGAAAATGTTGGTTTATCCGGAAATTTCTTTACATATTCTTTCATTTTCTTATACTCTCCTTTACTTCTATTTTCCTAAATATTCTGTATCATCAAAAATTTCTAGTGGAAATATTTTATTTTCTTCTAAAGCTTTCAAATGAGCTATATTGATATCATAACTTCTTAATTCTTCTCTTGACATATGTTTTATTGTATCCATATCTATCCATTGTACATCTAGGATTTCATCTGTATCAAATGCTATATTTTCCTCAATGACATCTGCTGTAAATTTTACTAATATCCTTGTTCCTTCTGGTTTATTAAATGAACATATCGGCAATACTCCTGTCAATTTCACTTTACATCCTGTTTCTTCAAGTGTTTCTCTTATGGCTGCATCTGTTATTTTTTCTCCCTCTTCCATATGCCCTGCTGGATAATTCCATTGGCCATAACATTTCTTTTTTGCTTCTTTTACCATAAGTATTTTGTTTTCTTTTCTTACAATACACCCTGCTATAACTACCATAATATTTTCCTCCCATATATTTATTGCCTTTACTATATCATATATTTTCTTTTTTCTCAATCTATGCCAGTCTATATTAACAAAAAATACCTGAAAATATCAGGTATCTAGCTTTTATTCACTATTCTTTACAAACATAATTTGTTTTTTTATTTTTTTATTCTCTTCCTCTTCAAATCTATACAATTCTTTAAAACCATATTTTTCATGTAAACGAATAGATGGTATGTTATTTTCATTGATGCAACTATATATTGTATAATCCTTAAATTTATCTAATACATATGTTAATAACTTTTTAGCAATTCCTCTTCCCATAAATTCTTTTCTTGTAACCACTTCCCAAATGTATACAACATTTTCTGTCATGTTTTCTATTTTATTTGGAAAACCTTCTATTTCACAAAAATCATTTCCTTGATAAACAGCAATATATCCGTGCTGGGACATTTTCTTCTAAATATACCACCTTCAATATTTTTTCATTCTTTAACAGCATTTGATTACTTTCTTCTGTGATATATCCACTATTATTTTCTTCCCATATTTTTTGAATATCTTCTAAATATTGATTTTCAACTATCATTTATTTCTCCTCTTAGACAAAAATATGTAGATTTATAGTAACTCTACA
The DNA here is from genome assembly GCA_944389225.1 of uncultured Clostridia bacterium. Taxonomy (GTDB): domain Bacteria; phylum Bacillota; class Clostridia; order TANB77; family CAG-508; genus CAG-269. The sequence goes on from CALXLP010000010.1 coordinate 26,509, forward strand.
TATTTATTTTTTACATTTTTTATTATTATATTCTATTTATTATCATCTTTTGGTTTATCTAATGCCTTGAAAAAATCTCTTTTATTAAACGCAGATGTCATAAATTTCCAAGCTGCTTTTCTATTAGTTAACCATTCTATTTTGGCATTATTCTTTGTATTTTTTATCATACCATTTACTAAGAAATTAGCAACAACATCTGGATAATCTCCTAATATGTTGTATACTTTCTTTGTCTTTTCTGATAATGTAATCTTCTCTTTATCTCCAACAGCATTTACAATAAAATCTGTTATCATAATTCCCGGAGATAATTTTCCTACAATAATTCCTGTTTGTTTTACCTCATTTTCTTTTGCTAATGCTTCTGTAAAATAGGTAATGGCTCTTTTACTTGTTCCATAAATAGATAATCCAAGCATAACTGCATCATTGCTTCCATATCCTTCTATGTTATAGATAGCTCCACTTTTTTGCTTTATCATTTCTTGCATAATTAATCTTGACCCCATGATAGCACCTTTTAAGTCAACATCTAGTATAAAATTAATTTCTTCTTCTGTTAATTCCCATATTGCTTTTTCTGGTTGATTAACCCCTGCATTATTTATCCATATATCAATTGTTTTAAATTTTTCTTGTGCAAATGCAATTAATTTACTAATGTCCTCAGAAATTGTGACATTACATTTACAAGATGCTACTTGTGCGTCACTTGCTATTTCATTTAAAGTATTTTCTGCTTTTTTTAGGTTTTCCTCATTAATATCACTAATCACTACATTATAATTTTGGCTTCTAAATACTTTTGCCATTTCTAGACCTAATCCTCTAGCACTTCCTGTTATAACAACTGTTTTCATATTTCACTCTTCCTTTCTTTTGTATTTTTATATAATTTATCTTATTTTTTATTAAAAACATTATCATGTAAAAAAGCTACTAATTTTCCAATTTCTCTATCATAAATTTCTTTTGATACTTCTAATTTTAAAATATCTTTTCTCACCGTTGGTAATAATTCTAACATTTTATGAAATTTACAGTCTTTTTTTATACATTCTTTCCATCGATTGATTCCCACAAAATCTATTTTATCTGCATCTCTTATAATAATTCCTTCTAATGTTTCTGGTTCTTCCTTCCATTCATGTTTATAGATTGCTCTATAACATTCTTCTATAAATTCTGTCGGATAATTTTGCTTTTCCATTTCTGCTTTTAATTCATTAGCACTAATTAATCCATGTCCTTTATTTTGTTGTATTCTTCCCACATCATGCCAATATGCAGCAATGATGCATACTTCTTTGTTAGCTCTATGTTCTATTTGCAATATTTCTTTAGTGTATTCTACCACATCTAAAACATGTACTAGGCTATGCTTTGGATCATTAAGACATTTCATTTTTTCAATTGCCATATTGATTAAACTCTCATACTTTCTTTCTATTTCTATATATTGATTTTCCATGTTTTTCCCTTCTTTTGAAAATTTATGATTCATATTCTATTGGAAATCCTGTATCTTTTAGTGCTTGAATTCCTTTTTCTAAAAGTTCTTCTTTTATCATAATGTAATCTTTTGAAAAAGTCGAAACAATTAATATATTCATGCCTTGATTAGCAATTACTTCGGCAATTTTAGCTAAAAATCCTACTGTCTGAAATGGCACAGCTGGTTTAAACTCAATTAATTTATAATCTCCCACAATTTCTAATGCATTTAATTTTTCTACATTTGCTTTTTCAGTTACAACTGTGATTTCATCTTTATCTTTTGAAACCATAAAGTGAATATCTGGTTTTTCCAATTTATCTGTTTTTACATATACATATGTTCCTTTCATAACTGTTGCAATACTTTTAGGAATAGCTTCTTTTACATCCATAATACTCCTCCTTTAATTTTTACTATATTCCATTATCATAGCCATTTTACCATTTATTATTAGAAATAGCAATCATATATAATGTATCTTTTAATAAAAAATATCAGCAGATATTTTTTCATACCTGCTGATATCTCATAATATTAATGTCTAAAATGTCTCATTCCTGTGAAAATCATGGCAATTCCATATTCATTACATTTATCAATTGAATCTTGGTCTCTTATAGATCCACCTGGTTGGATAATTGCTGTGATTCCAGCTTTATGTGCAGCTTCTACACAATCTGAGAATGGGAAGAATGCATCTGATGCAAGGACAGCTCCTTTTGTTACACCTTCTCCTATTAACTCTTCTGCATGTTCTACTGATTGCTCAGTAGCCCAAATTCTATTTACTTGTCCAGGTCCAATTCCGATTGATTGTTTATCTTTTCCAAGTGCAATTCCATTTGATTTTACATATTTTACAATTTTCCATGTAAATAACAAATCTTCTAATTCTTTATCTGTTGGTTTTCTGTCTGTTACTACTTTGTAATCATCTAATAATTTTGAATCAATTGATTGAACAATAATTCCACCATTGATTTTCTTAATGTCTAGAGCATTTTCTGGTTGTTTTACTGTAATAGATGGTAATTCTAATACTCTTACATTTTTCTTTGTTTGTAATATTTCTAAAGCTTCTGGTTCATATGATGGAGCAACAATTACTTCTAAGAATATTTCTTTCATTTCTTGTGCAATTGCTTTTGTAATTTCTCTATTTGATACAACAATTCCTCCAAAAATTGAAGTTTTATCAGCTTCAAAAGCTTTTTTCCATGCTTCATAAATATCGTTACTGCTTCCTACACCACATGGATTTCCATGTTTACATGCAACAACAGTTGGTTCATCAAATTCTTTTAATAACTCTAATGCACCATTTGTATCATTAATATTATTAAATGATAATTGTTTTCCATTTAATTGTTTTGCAATTGTTAGAGAACCTTCACATTTTCCAATTTCTTTATATAATGCACCAATTTGATGTGGATTTTCTCCATAACGCATTTCTTCTACTTTTTCGTATGTTAATGTTAATTCTTGTGGTAATGAATTATCTTTTCTTTCTTCTTTTAAGTATTTACATATCATAGCATCATAACTTGCTGTATGTTCAAATACTTTATTCATTAAATAGAATTTTGTATCTAATGATACTTGTCCATTTTCTTTTAATTCTGTTAATACTTTTTCATAATCATTTGGATCTGTTATAACTGTAACGTCTTGGTAATTTTTAGCAGCGCTTCTAAGCATAGTAGGTCCACCAATGTCAATATTTTCAATTGCTTCTTCTCTTTTTACACCTTCTTTTAATATGGTTTGTTTAAATGGGTATAAGTTAACAACTACAAAATCAATTGTATCTACATTTAATTCTTCCAATTGTTTCATATGATTTGGATTACTTCTCATGGCTAATATTCCTGCATGTACTTTTGGATGAAGTGTTTTTACTCTTCCATCTAAACATTCTGGAAATCCTGTATAATCAGAAATTTCTGTTACTTTTACATCATTTTCTTTTAACTTTTTGTATGTTCCTCCTGTTGATATAATCTCGATTCCTAATTTTTCTAGTTCTTTTGCAAATTCTACTATTCCGCTTTTGTCTGAAACGCTAATTAATGCTTTCATAATTACCTCCTTAAAATTTTATGATTTATATTTTATATTTGGCTTAAATATTTACACTGCACTTCTATTATATAGCATAAAAGTGCTTTGGTCAAACAATTTCATGTAATTTACATAATTTTTATTTTTTTACTCCCCATATATCTCTTTGAAGATATATTCTGCATATGCTTTTCTATTTTACAAATTGTTTTATAATATTGATATCTTCATAAGTTGTAATTTTTATATTGGTGTAATCACCTTCAATGATTTTTATTGGATATCCTTCTTTTTCCAATAACATACAATCATCTGTTACATCATCATTTTTATATTTTTCATGCATATTGAATAATATGTTTCTATCAAAACACTGTGGTGTTTGAATAATCCATGTATTCGCTCTTTTAGTTGTATTGACAACCACTTGATTTTCATCTGTAATTTTAATGGTATCTTTTGATTTTACACCAACTGTTACTCCTTTAAATTCTTTCATACTTTCTATACATTTATCAATATAGCTTGGTTTTATAGCAGGTCTTGCACCGTCATGAATAATTACAATATCTGCAGTTGTTTCTTTTAAACAATTATAAACAGATTCTTTTCTAGAATTCCCACCTACTACCATATGAATTGGTTTTTGAAAGTTTTCTTTTTGTATAATTTCTTTTACAGTTTCCATTTCATCTTGTTTTACTGCTACCACCATATTATCAACATATGTATTGGTATCAAATGCATGCATACTATAAAATAATACTGGTTTTCCATTTACATCTTCAAAATTCTTATTTCTATTTTGTCCATATCTTGTACTATTTCCTGCGACTAAGATAATGGCTGTTACTGTTTTTCCTTCTATCAAAACATTTCCCCCTTTTTTACATTATATGATGTACAAATATATGTCTGGTAATTATCTTTTAATGCTATGTAGGCATCTTTTGCTGATTGTTTATCTTCAAATATTCCATAAACACAAGAACCAGATCCTGTCATTAGTGCTTGTAATGCTCCATTTTTTATCAATTCTTTTTTTATATCTTGAATGATTTCTTTTTCTTGTATGACTTCTTCAAATACATTATATAAATTATTGGCCAATAAATGAATATCTTTGTTTTCTAATGCTTTTATAATATTCTCTGATGTATGCAATTGCTGTATACCTTCTTCAGTATCTAGTTTTTGAAACATTTCTTTTGTATTGCAAGCTATTTCAGGTTTAATGATTACCATATAATATTTAAAATGTGTATCTATATTGGTAATAATCTCTCCTATTCCTTCTGCTTTTACCGCTTTGTTATAAAAACAAGGAACAACATCTGCACCTAAACTTTTTCCTAAAGACTCTATCTCTTTCTTTGTTAACTTTAAATCAAATAGTTTATTCATGGCTATGATAAATGCAGCACAGTCTGTGCTTCCTCCAGCCATTCCTGCTTGCATAGGAATCTTTTTATTAACAGTAACTTCAATTCCGCTAATTGCTTTGTACTTTTCTTTTAATTTTACGTAGGCTTTATAAATGATATTTTCTTTTGTGTTTAATTCCTTAACATTAATGTTTAATTTGAAATCATCTGTCGGTGTTTTCTTTATATAAATTTCATCATATAGATTGACTTTTTGAAATACAGATTCCAAATTATGATAATTGTCTTCTCTTTTTCCTAATATTTCTAAATTTAAGTTTACTTTTGCTCTCGCTTTTATATATATTTCTTCCATATATAATCTTATTCCTTCCTAAGACACAAATCTCTAGTTGGAAAAGAATGAAATTTTCCAACTTTTTCCCCTACTTATTTTACTCTACTGTAAGGCAAGTAAAAACGCTAATTCCATTACCTTTTCCGAACTCTGTTAGTGCTTCTCCTGAAGTAGCTGTTATCCCAATACAATTTTCATTGATTCCTAATATTCTTCCTATATTTTTTCTCATTTCTTCTACTTTAGGACTTATTTTCGGTGTTTTACATTCTATAGAAATAGATAGATGTACAATTTGATTATCTAAATATTTTAAAGCTTCTTTTAGATATTCTTCACTATTGGTAATACCATTTTTACACATATCATCTGAAACTTTTCCAATTATATTTTTACATGTGATTCCTGAAATAGCGTTTGTAATGGCATGTAAAACAACATCTCCATCACTATTGGCTACGATTGAAAAATCTTCTTCAAATTCTACGCCTCCTAATACCACTTTTTTATCTGTGTTTGTATAATCAATTCTATGACTATCTTGTCCAATGGCTACTTTCATTGATTTCCTCCTTCTCATTTTTAATCCTTTTCATTTTATCATACCCTATAGCTTTATACAAGTAAATTTCTTTTTCAACCTCAAGAAGAAATGATTTAATTCCCTTTTTGAATTATATTTACAATAAAAAAAGTTAAAGTAATTTATTTTGAGTTTACTTTAACTTATTTTTTTATTCTTCAATCATAGTGAATCAAATTTGAATATTTTGTACTTGATAATAGATATTATTGTTTTTAGTCTATAAATAATTACACATTTGTACTATTTGCTTAAATTTTAAACATGTCCTCTAAATTATGAGAAATTAATTTTAAATCTTGTATAGAATTTCCTTCTATGACATATGGTGTACAATGTTCTATTTTTAAATGAAATATTTTTTCTTTAGGCTCAATATGAAACATATTTAAAAATAGACATCTTATTGCGTGGAAATGAGAAAATATTCCTATAGTTATATCTTCTTGAAAATCTAAGGAATCTAAAAATTTTCTACATCTTTCACTTACATCTGTATAATTTTCTCCTTCTGGTGCTTTTTGAACAAAGTCTGTTCTAAATTTATTAAATGAATCATCCGTTATGTATTTTCTATATTCTTCAGAATCTAACAAATCTTTTTTCTCTTTTCCTTCAAAAATTCCTAAGCATCTTTCTTTTAACTCATCATGTATATCTAATGGATATCCTGGTTTTGCCAATTCTGCAGTTTGTATTGCTCTATTTAAGTTAGAACAATATACTTTTTCTATTTCTTTTACAATTTCATTATTTACTAGACTACTTGCTTGTTTTCTTCCTAATTCTGTTAGGTCAGTCATTTCATTATTTAATGTTCCTGTATATAAAGCTGTTCCATTATCATTTAAAATATTTGCCATTGTTTGGCCATGTCTTATTATAACTATTTTCATCTCTTTTCTCCTTTTCTATTTTATTACTTTACAATTTCTATCTACTTTTTCTTTTCCATGTACTGAAATATATATTTGAAACATATTTTTCATAATCTTCTCTTCAGTATCTTTATAAGTAGAAATCGGAAGTACATAGATTGATAATATTAAAGTTTCAAACCATTTTAATTCAAAGTTTAATTTTTCAAAACCTAAACTTTCATAAAACTTTGCTCTTCTTTCTCTTAGTAGATTTTCTTGCTTATCTTTTCCTAAGCCTAGTTTTTCTATTTCTACAAATATCCCATCATATGTTTCCATTTGTTTTTTTAGTAATTGTATCGCTTTTGTTCCATATCCTTTATTTTGATATTTTTCTAAAATAGCAAAATAATCTAGTTGCACATATTGGTTATTTTTGATTGTATTGATGATAAAAAATCCAACAAATTGATTATGTTCACATATCTTGATAAGTTTTGTTATCTTTTTATCATAATTTTGTTCTATAGTTTTTAATTCTTTTCTTTCTTCTTTTGGAAATATTTTTATATATTCAGGATATACTTCTTTTTTAAATTCTTCTATTCCAATATTGATTAAGTTCATTGTTTAAATTCCCTTCTATAGGTTATTCTTGTTCTTTGATAAATTGTAATATTTGATGTTCAATATCCTCTATTTTATGATAATATACTATATTTTTTACATTTACACAACCTTTTACTAATCCTGATATTTTACTGCCTTCTTTGGCTATGACAAGTACAGGAATATTTAAAGTGACAGCCTCTTGCAATTCCATTCCTTGTCCTGTAGATACTCTACTCATCTCTGCAATTATCATTTTAGTATCTTGTAATAATTGCATTGCTCTTTCATATCTTTCAGTATCATTTCCTTTAAATTTCATCGTATCCAAAGGACTAGAAACAATATATTTTGAATCTATTAGTGAAACTATTTTTTCATATGTTTCCACACTAGAAGAATCAGAACCTAGTACAGCTCCTGTGATTAGTATTCTATTTTTATCTTTATATTGATAATTTTTTAATACATCAATAGCTTCTTCTCTTTTATATTCTTTAACAATCTCTATATTAGATTTCGCACATTTAGCTAGTTCATTTGTATCACATATCACTTCTTTGCAAATATATTGATCAGAATCTTCTATTGTACTAGCATATACAATTCTACTGATTTCTTCATATAGAATAGCTCCCATACACATCATACATGGTTCACAAGATACATACATGGTAGTTCCTTTTAATTCTCCATATAGGTTTGGATGATTTTTACAAGCACTTTCTATTGCCATTAATTCTGCATGTGTATACATTGTTTTGCTCATTAGTGTATTATCATCACTTCTTCCTATAATTTCGCCATCTTTTACAATAATTGCCCCATAAGGATATTTTGAATGTTTACTAATCTCAATAGCAATGTTCATAAATTTCTCGTCCATAGCTTTCACTCCTCTTTCAAATGATATACTGGTTAGTTTCACTTGTTATCAAATTGATTATTTTCATACTCTAAAAAAGCTAACAATGTTTTTATCGTTTTTTCACAAGAACTCACATACATTCTTTCATTTACAGTATGAAAATCTTCTATAATACTTCCAATAGAAATCATATCTAATCCTGTTATTCTTTGAGCAATACAACTACATTCTAGTCCTCCATGTGTAATTTCAAAACCAGGATACTCTCCATTTACTTGATAATACATATTTGTATAAGTTTCTTTTAACTTTGAATTCTTATTAGGTATCCATGCTAAATCTTTGTAAACTTCTTCAGTTTTAAAATTATTATTTTTAGATATATGCTTATTTTCATTATTTTGCTCTTGCAATTCACTTTCTTCTATACTTCTTAAAATTCCTGTTATTACGATTTTATTGTTTATGGTTTCTATCTTTCCTATATTTCCTGATGTAATGATATTGTTTTTATTTGTAATTAATCCTTGTTTTAAATTGATTATCTCTTCTACTATTCTTTTACTATCTTCTAAAGAAAATACCATTTCACAATCTACTTCATCTATTTGTATATCTATATGTTTTTCTTTTATATTGTTCTTTATCTTATTTTCTATGTCTTTAATATCTGTTTTTATAGTGCATTCACATGAAGTTGCTATATCATTTTCTGAGTTACCTCCTAAAATTTGACAAATATGTACCTCCTCTTCGATTTGTAACTTTTGTATTATCTTTGCCATTATAAAAATTGCATTTTTACTACTTCTCTCGATTTCCCATCCTGAATTTCCACCTTCTACACCACTAATTGTTATTTTATAAGATGGCATATTGGTAGTAATATGTCTCCCTTCAAATATATATTGATTACAGATATCTGCATCACATCCTATTACAATAGAATCATCTTTAGCATGATCTATATTAATTAATCTCTTTCCTTTCAATTTTGAATAATCAAAGTTTGCTGCACCATGAAAAGTAGTTTCTTCTTCGGTTGTAAATAAACATTCTATATCTGGATGTTTTATTTTGCTACTTTCCAATATGAATAACATGATAGCTAACCCAATTCCTTGGTCAGCTCCTAATGATGTATCTTTTGCTGATATCACATCACCATTTCTGACTATTTTAATTGGATCTGTATCAAAATCATGGTTACTATTCTCTCTTTTTACACATACCATATCCATATGCGCCTGTAATATGATTGGTTCATTATTTTTCTTATTACCAGATTTTTTTATCAAAACATTGTTACTTTTATCTCTATAACATTCTAGATTATTTTCTTTCGCAAATGCCTCTAAAAAATCAGCAAATCTTTTTTCTTTTCCTGATTCTCTTGGGATTTGTGATAATTTATAAAATAATTCTAGAAATCTATTGGTTATTTCATTCATAAACTTCCTCCTTAATTGATTATTTTTTTGCAATATATAATGTTGCTGGGCCTGGTATCTCATCCACTCTTTCTATTTTTTTAAATTGACTCTTTTTTATTAAATCTTGAATCTCATTATGTGTATATGCTTTCCCTTTTTCTGTATTTATTAACATTTCAATAGCGAACTGCACAGAATATTCTGGACTGATTTTATCTTCATTTAAGAAAAAACTAGTTAAGAAAAGTCTTCCATTTGGTTTTAGAACCTTATAAATATTGTCTAACAACTTTCTTACCTGTTCTTCTGGTTCTTGATGGACTACTGCAAATAGGAATACATCATCATAATTGCCTGTTGGGAAATTGATATTATAATCATAAGTTTCAGATGTTAGCCTATCTTCTAATCCTTCTTGATGGATTCTTTTATTTTGTATTTTTACCATTTCTGGCAAATCAATCATTTTGGCTGTAACATTTTCATATTTTTTAGCTACTGTTATAGAATATGTTCCTGCCCCAGCTGCAACATCTAATATTTTATGATTATCAAAATTATAGTTTTCTGCAATAAACTTAGATGGGTTGATTGCATTTGCATTCATTCCTTGCATAAAGCTTTCTGCGTCTTTTTCTGTTAAATCCTTAAAGCTGTTAGTTGCTGTTTCTTTATTTTTTATAGCATTTCCTAAATTTTCATATCTTTTTATGATGGTTTCAGCAAATTGTATATACCCTAGTTGATTATATTCTGAGTTCTTATTTAGTACTTCGTTATATTCTTCTAAATAATAGCTATCCTTATTTTTACTGATTATTTTATGAAATGTTAATCCATTTAATATAGGTTCAATTCTATCCTCTTCTAAATTTAATTCCATAGCTATCTGTGTCAATGTTTTTCCTTTATCATCTAATATATTAAATAATCCAATGTTATTCGCTGATATGATTAAATATGTCAATTTATATCCATTGATCATTTCTTTCATCTTTTTGGTTTGCTCTTTTATTTCCATACTTTTCCCACCTTTTTGGATTTTTACTATTTCAAATCATTATATTTTTCACTTACAATTTTATAAAGTTCTTTTGCACCATTGCTTAATTCTCTCTCATCTACTTCACCAATTTTATATCTTTCATATCCTAAACACTTGTCATGCTCTGCTATTGCTAATTCCCCACTTTTTAAAGTTCCTTTATATGCCAAATATATCCAAGACTGTTCTTTATCATATCTATTGTCAAATGTAGTAGCATATGTTGATGTAATAAATTCTTCTATTTCTATATTTGCTTCTGTTCCAATCTCTTCTATAATTTCTCGATTCAAGGCAGTTCTAAAATCAATGTCATCTTCTTTTACTCTTCCACCAATTGTTTCTAATTTGAATCTTTCATCTCTACAACCTGGTCCTCTTCTTTGAAAAATAATTCTATTGTTTTCGTCAAAAGCATATACAATTACTGCTACTTTATAATCTCTTGATATGTGATTGTTATCTTTTAGAATTTCTTTTAGTTCTTTCATATCTTTTACTTCTGGAATATATAATTGCATTTTAATCCTCCATATTTAGTACATTATTTTTATATAGGACTTTTTATTCTCTTATTTGCATTTGAATTCTATCATATAAAGACAAAAAAAGGAAGTGTTCTTTCTAACACTTTCCTTACAAATTTGCTAAATTATACATATTTCTACTTAATTATCATATGTATCAAAATGTACGGTTTCTTTGTAAGTTCTTAATTCTTTATCTGGAATTTCTTCTCCATCATCTTTATATCCTAAAGATAATAATGCTACTAATTCTATATTATCTGGTAGCTTTAATATTTCTCTAGAAATTCTTTTATCTTCTACATGTTTTTCATGATATAAAAAACAACTTAAAACACAAGCACCAATACCAAAGCTTTCAGCTGCTAATATCATATTTTCAATAGATAAAGCAGAGCTTAATATATATTCTTTATATTTAGGATCATTGTCCTTATTTGCTAATACTGCAATAATGATAGGAGCATCTTTTATAAATTGTCTATCTTCATATTGTAATGCCAATTGTTCTTTAATCTTTTGATCCTCTATAACAATATATTCCGTTACTTGACAATCTGGTTTTGGTTTACCTCCAAATGGTGCATTTCTTCCACAATTTATGATTGTTTCTATTATATCTTGTGGTATCTTCTTATTCATATATTTTCTGTGACTTCTTCTATTTGTAATTAGATTAATTATTTCACTATTAACTTGGTTCATAAAATTTTCTCCTTACTTCCTTTCAATATTTGTGAAAAAATCTTTTTATTCTATGTAATATTTTAGCAAAAGTAGACTCTTTATGCTCTATTATTGCAACATTTTCTGTTTTTTCTTCTTTTATTTTTCTTTTAAACAAATTATCAGGATTATACTTTTCTCTTAATTCTCTATCTTTTATTATGTCATTTTCATGATATATGGCAATTAACTTTTCTTTTTCTTCCTCGTCATCACACCAATAATTTAGATTTAACCATGCCAAAATAGCTATCGTTTTTCTTTGCAACTTATTATCTAGTATTTCTTCTGAAAACTCTATATTAGGATGGTAATTATTATTTTTTTCTTTTTTTATTAATTCTCTAATTTTATATGGTATTTTATTTACATATCTATCTTCCATTTTACTTAAGATTTCATCAATTTCACTATATGCAGAGGCAATGTCATTATTCATATTCTTCTCCTCCATTTTCTTTTTTCTTATCTTCTTCTTTGGTTAGTTCTGCTCTCAATCCTTCTGCTACATTATTTATTTCTTTGATTCCTAATTTTATTTTCCTGCCACTTGTTAGTTTATGAATCCAAAACATAGAATCTCTTGATGTATCTTTTTCTAATTCTTTCTGATTTACCATAACATTTTCTGGTTTCCAAACTATGTTTCCATCCCTTCCTGCTATATATTTATCTGGAAATATTTTTTTTAGTGTTTCCATTTTTTCACTATCTTCAAGCATCTTATCTGTTACCATTATGCCAGAAATAAAACTTTCTGGTATTCCTAGTGGAATTTCATATCCATTTTCGTATTCACCTGGGCCACCTTTATATAGCTTTTCTCCTACCATTTTTCTTGTTGCAGCTGTAGGATTGATAATAAATGCTATTCTTGATGTTCTTGTATCTGTTGGTAGAAATCTTGCCTCTTCTCCTTTATAATATTTTACTCCATCTATTTCCATAACATTTGGAGCCATTCCTTTTGTTTTCTTTCTTACCATACGTGTATCATAATCTTCATAATATTCTGCTAATCGTTGCTCTTTCGCTACTTTATATGCGCAAACTGATTTTTCGTAACTTGTGTCACCTACATTGGTTCTAAATACTGGAGCTACAAGCCCTACATTTTTTATATTTTCTAAATTTGATATATCAAAATTTGCTCCATGCATTAATGTATCTTTTTCTAAAATAACTTTTCCATCTTGATCAACTTGCACAACGGTTGCAGGTTTCATTTTTCCTAATTTTAAGAAAGTCATTGCATTCTCCCACATCTTAGGATTCCCTGAGCAAAATGCTTTTAGTTCTTCTAATCCATTAAATGTTTTATTACCAATCCTTATTTTTTCTGAAATCATCTCTTGAAATTTTTTTCTTCCACTTTTAGATAAGATATCTTCTATAAACTTTTTCTTTTCTATATCAGTCATCTTTGGTACTTTTTCTCTAAATAGATTTAAAATATGTATCAGTTCTTTATCATCAAGCATTTTTCTTATGTATTCTTTTATATCACACCATCCATTTTGCATAGCACCAATACTATTGATATTTGCATAAATTTCATAAGCTGCTGGAACAAAACCTTTAGCTGTATCTGTTCTTAAATACTTCTTGTCAATACCTCCTGCTAATCTCACTCTATCTAATGCGTCTGCATCTTTTAAGATATTTGTTAATTTTGTTGCTCTTGCTATATCTTTTATTCCATACATTTGGAATATTTGTTGCATATATTTATCATCCATACTATGTGCTGTTATCATTGCTTTCATCAAATGTTTCTCTTCATCTGAAAATGATTCTTTTGAAATCACTGTATCTAATTTTTGGCTAGCTCTTTCTCCATGTTTATTATCTTCGCTATCATTTATCCTACCTATATCATGATACATAGCTGATTCAATAATCAACCTAAAATCCTGTTCACTAACATTTTCTTTTAAAGCGATATACCCTGCCATTAAACTTGTTCTTAAATTATGGTCAATACCATGTTTAATGCTTCCTTGATATAATTTTGATTCTTGTATTCCATTTAGCATTTGCTTGAAAGTTTTTCCATACCTTGAATTGATTAATTCTTCTATAACTTGTTTTCCAGATACATAATGTGATTGAGAATTAATTTCTTTTTTTGCTTGAATTAATGAATTTCTCCATTCAAATCCTAATGCAACTTCTATTTCTTTTATCATTTTTGGTATATCCATTTTTCTTCTCCCTTTTTCTTCAGAATATAATTTTTTATTTACTTTAACTCTATAATCTCACTTTTATCCATTTTTTAATTCATTTAATTTACTAATTTGTTCTTCATTCAATAATGCAAAATAATATGTTTGATAATTTTCAAAAACAACGATTTTATACTGAAACTCTTTTAAATATTTATTAATTACATTTGTATCATTTATTATTGTATCAAGTGATTCTTTTCTACGATTTTCTATTTTCTCATCATCAAATTGATATATCATTTCTGGCGTTATTTTTAAATCCACTTGGAATTCATCTAATAATTTATTGATACTATAACACAAAAGACTCGCATTTCCTCTATACATATTGGTAGTTTGCTCAATGATGTAATTTTCTTTTTTTAATTTCTCCAACATCTCCTGTGTATTAGCAAAATAACTCTCATGACTTCCTATTCTATAATTTGAAATAATATAAGCTAATTTTCTTATCATAGCTCTATCTTCTAGATTTGTTACTGTATATACATATCCATCAAAAATAAATTTTCCGTACTTTTCTTCCATCTTTATTTTTTCTTCTTCTATTTTTTTAGACTCTTTATTTTCGATTTTTTTCTGAATGAAATATAATAATTCACATATAATAATACTTATTCCTGTAAGAACAAAGACTGTTGCAGCTATTTCACTAAGCAGATCATCTGTTTTTTCTTCTTTGACACATATTCCTAATATTGCAAAACTAATAAAACATATCATTCTTAAATAATATTGATTTTTTTTTAATTTTTCAGAATAGCTATTTACTTTTGCAAATAATTTATGTGTATTACTCAGTGTTCTGATAGCAATAAGTCCAATAACATATATGTATATAGATGTCCCTTCTAATGGTATAAAAATAACACCAATCAAATAAACAATCCATATGAGTATTTCTCTAATATTATTTTTTAAAACTTTCATCCTATTCTCCTATTTCATTAAATTCGTCTAATTTTTCAAATGAAATAATCTCCATAAGTTTTTAGAACTCTTTCATAATCTAATATTACTCCATCTATATCTATTCCTATTTTCATATTATTTTCAACCTCTTTTCTTTATACTTAATTTATATCATAAAAGTTTTAATTTTCATAGTATTTGTCTAATATTAAAAAATAAAGCACATTTTTGTGCTTTATTTTTTTATCATTTTTTATTTCTAAAATTGATTTGGCAATTGGTCTATGCTAATACCATCTCCTACATTATCCCAATCTATTTTTATATTTTCAAATTCTTCATTTTTAAAATCATTTAACCTTTTATAATCATTTTCTTCCATTTCAAAATCTAAAGATTTTATATTTTCATCTATTCTATCACAGTTTGTACTCTTGATTAAAACGTTAATTTTCTTTTCTTTCATTATCCAATTTAATATAATTTGATTTTGAGTTTTATTGTATTTTTGTGATAATTCTACTAATAAGTCATAATTTTTTAATTGCGTTCGATTTCTCCTTAAAGGTTGATATGCAACAAATTTAATACCATTTTTCTTGCAATAATCTAATATTCCAATACTTTCATTTATTTTACATTCTAAATTATAAACACCTTCAAAGAAATCCAATTTAACATTTGTATTTATTTCTTTTAATTGTTCTAATGAGCAATTACTGATTCCCAAATATCTTGTTTTACCTGCTTCTTGTAGTCGTTTCATTTCAAAATAAGTATCTAATAGTGTAAGTTTTGTAAATTTAGGCAAATGTAATTGTAAATTATCTACATAATCCAAATTTAATATATTTAAATATTCATTTAGTTGCTTTTCAATATCAGATTTTTCATTTATTGTCGGCTCTATATTGACACTTATAAATAAATTTTCTCTACCACACTTTTCAATAAAGCTTTTTAATGATTTTACAATCTTACCATCTTCATATAACATATACAAAGATAAATAATTTTGTCCTAATTTATATGAATGAAATAAAGCTTCTATATCTTTGCTATCTTGATAATTGATTTTCCATGTACCTATTCCTATTGGAAATATCTTCTTTTTATTAACCATAAATTTCTCCAATCTTAATATGCTTTTCTAATATTCAATTGTTACCATTTCTAAATTTTCTATTGTTTTAACTTTTAATCCTAATATTCTATAAATTGCGTATATGACTCCTCCATGTGTTACAACTAGAATCTTTTCATTATTATAGTTATTTTTTATCATTTCTAAAAAACTTAAAATACGACCATCAAATTCTTCAAATGTTTCTCCATTTGGTGGAACCGTTTTATTATGCATTAAAAATTGTTTTTCATCAGTATTAGGGGTATTCTCCCAATCCCCAAGTCCCCTTTCCATTAATCTCTCATCATAAATTACATTTAAATATGGAACTAAAATTTCAGCAGTTTGCTTTGTCCTATTTAATGGAGAGCAAAAACAAATATCAAAATCAGATGGAAAGTTTTTTGACTTTTCTTCAGTATCCTTTAATCCTTTTTTACTTAATTTACAATCTACTTGTCCTTGCAGTAATCTTTTCTCATTATAAATACTTTCTGCATGACGAATTAATGTAATTTTCATTATTATATTATTTTCCCCCCAACTTACTCTGTTTTCATTTTAAAAAAATAATTTTCTAATATAGTATTTATATCACAAATCCTCAATTTTTCATAGTGTTTTGTAAATATATTTATCCTTATCTTTGCTTAATTGCCACAAAATCTCCAATAAAGATAATGTCAAGAGCGAACGAAGTGAGTTTATTTACTCTTGATATTATTTTTATTGGAGATTAAACTTGTTTTGCAAAGATTATATCACGAATTTTCTTAAATTTTCGTGATATAAAATCCCATAGGACGAAAATCTTAATTTTCCCGTTCTATAAATTTTTATAGGACGGATTTTTGAAATTTTTCGTCCTATGGATTCTATAGGTCAATTTTTTTATTATTTTTGACCTACAGAATTTTATAAGTCAAAAAGTCCTAAAATTTTGACCTATAAAAAATAAGCATCAGTACATATCTACTGACACCTAATTTTATAAAGATTCTCTATAACTCATTTTAATAAATTTCTTCTAACACTCTAAATATCTAGTTTTACCTCATATCTACTTACCCTCACAACTTATACCTGTTGTGTTTATAATAGACACAATCTCAAATTTCCCAGTATTTCAAACACATTGCTTCATTTTCTAAAAATTAATTTATGTGTTTCCACTTACCATATCAGCAATCACTTTAACTTTCACGCCCAAATTTTGATGTTTTTCTTTCCCAAATCTGCCTTTTTCTTCAAAAGTTATAATCTCTGAAACCATATTAAAATCAAGTATTACCTGTCTTGTTTTAGTTGTAGCACCGCTACACACTCCACATGATTTGTAAACGGAAACATATCCACCGGCTTTATGCTTTTTATATCATAGCTTTCCTCCAACTCTTTTAA
>CALXLP010000011.1 GCA_944389225.1 uncultured Clostridia bacterium
TGACGGAACAGAAGTGACTTTAAAAGAAATATGCAGGGAATTAGATAAAAGAGAAGATATTGATGAAGTATTAAAATGTCATGATAAGAAAAATAATCAATCAAAGGAAGAAGAGAGATAAATGAAAAAAGTTGTTGTAGCAACAAACAATGAAGGTAAATTAAAAGAAATTAAAAGTATATTAAAAGATTATCAGTTATTAACTTTAAAAGATGTAAATTGTAAAGTGGAAGTAGAAGAAGATAAAGATACATTTGAAGGAAACTCTTTAAAGAAAGCTCAAGAAATTTCAGAAATATTACATATGCCTTGTATAGCAGATGATAGTGGTTTATGTATTGATATATATGATGGTTGGCCAGGTGTTCATACTGCTCGATTTTTGGGAGAAAATGCAACAGCAAAAGAAAGAAATCAATATATTTTAGAAAAAATGAAAAATTTAAAAGACACAGATAGAAATGCAAGAGTAAAATGTTGTATTACCTATTATGAAAATGGTAAATATATAGTGGGAAAAGGAGAAATACAAGGTAAAATTACAGAAAGTCCAAGAGGAGACAATGGATTTGGATTTGATGAAATTTTTGAACTAGAAGATGGTAGAACATATGCAGAATTATCTAAGGAAGAAAAAAATCAGATTAGTCATAGAAGATTAGCTTTGCAAGATTTATTAATAAAATTAGAAAATCACATATAAGGTTTTAAAAGATTACTTTATATGTGTTTTTTTATCTCAAAAAACATAATAGACGCATTTAAGGGAAGAAAGATATTAAAACTTAAAATAAATATGATTGTCATTCTTGAAAACGAATGATATAATTTAAAAAAATAATAAATAGGAGAAGAAAGTATGGCAGATGTTAAATGGACAAAAGAGCAGTCACAAGCAATTCATGAAAAAGGATCTAATATACTAGTTGCAGCAGCAGCAGGAAGTGGTAAAACAGCTGTACTAGTTGAAAGAATTATTAATAAAATCATTAATGAAAAAATAGATATTGATAGATTATTAGTTGTAACCTTTACAAATGCGGCAGCAGCAGAAATGAGAGAAAGGGTATTAGAAGCAATTTATCAAAAATTAGATGAAACCCCAGAAAATGAAAATTTGCAAAGACAAATTACCTTATTAAATAAAGCGAGTATTTGTACGATTGATTCATTTTGTTTAGATGTGGTAAGAAATCATTTTTATGAATTAGAAAATATATCACCGAATTTTAGAATTGCAGATACAACAGAAATTGAATTATTAAAACAAGAAGTATTAGAAGATATATTTGAAGAAAAATATGAAAACCAAGAAGAGGATTTTGCTCAATTAATTAATACCTATACAAGTTACAGAGATGATACACCTTTAAAAGAATTAATTTTAAAAATTTATACATATATTCAAAGTAATCCATTTCCAAATCAATGGTTAAATGAAAAAATAGAAATGTTTCATATTCAAGACTTTGAGCAAGATTTTAGTCAAAATCCATGGGGAGAAATTTTACTAACAGAAGTAGAAGAAGAGTTAATTGACGATATTAGTACATTAAAAGAACAAGGAGAAAACCTAGAAAGAAATCCAGATTTAGAAAAATATACAAAAACGATTTTTGATGATATTGATAAATTAGAAATGCTAAAAGTAAATTTAAATAGTTGGGATAAGGCATTTGCTATTTATAGTAATTTGACATTTGCTACATGGCCAAGACAAAAAATTGATTCTGCAATCAAGGACCAAGCAAAGTTGGTCAGAGATGATATTAAAAAGAAAGTTACTAAAAAATTAAATAAAATCTTTATATATAACTCTGAAGAAGCAAATCATGACATAGCAGATATGTATCCGGTTTTAGTAAAATTAAAAAATCTAATATTTGAATTTGGAGAAGAGTTTTCAAAACGAAAAAGAAATAAAAACATGGTGGATTTTAATGATATTGAACATTTGGCATTACATGTTTTGATAAAAGAGGAAGATGGAAAAGTAGAACCAACAGAAGTTGCAAAAACCTATAAAGAAAAATTTGTCGAAATTGCCATTGACGAGTATCAAGATAGTAATATGGTACAGGAATACATTTTAACAGCAATTTCAAAAGGCAATAATATCTTTATGGTAGGGGATGTCAAACAAAGTATTTATAAATTTAGACAAGCCATGCCAGATTTGTTTTTATCAAAATACAAAACATATCAATTAAAAGAAAATAAAAAAGATGAAGATGATTTGAAAATACAATTATTCAAAAACTTTAGAAGTAGAGAAAATGTATTAGATTTTACCAATTTAATATTCCAAGACATTATGAGCGAAAATTTAGGAGAAATAGACTATACAGAGGAAGAATATTTAAATTTGGGAGCTAGTTATGCAGAAACATCACAAGAATTAGAAACAGAAATTGATGTCATTGATTTAAAAGAAAAAGAAGATTTAGCACCAGAAGAGGAAGCGAGGGGAACTGAAGAATCACAAGAAAATGATGACACAGAGGAACTATCAGAAGAAAGAGTAGAAGACATACAAGTTGAGGCAAGATTTGTAGCGAATAAAATAAAATCATTGGTAGAAAGTCATTTTCAAGTATTTGACAGAAAAATCAATGGATTTAGAGATATTCAATACAAAGATATTGTTATTCTGCTAAGATCTACAAAAGTCAATGCACCGATTTTTGAAGAAGAAATGATCAATTTAGGGATGCCAGTATTTTCTGAAAGTTCCCAAGAATATCTAGATTCTATCGAAATTCAAACCATTATGAGTTTATTAAAAATTATTGATAATCCGATTCAAGATATTCCATTAGTAACTGTTTTAAGGTCACATATCGGAAACTTTACAGATGACGAATTGGTAGAGATTCGACTATCTGATAAATATGATAATTTTTATACAGCCATGCAAAAGGCAAGAATTAATGTAAGTCACGAATTAAAAGAAAAAATAGATACTTTCTTTCATAACTTAGAAACATGGAGAAAAGAAAAAGAATATTTGGCATTAGACGAATTTATTTGGAAATTATATTCAGATACTCATTATTATACATATGTAGGACTTATGCCAAATGGAGATATACGACAAGCCAATTTGAAAATGTTATTCGAAAGAGCAAAACAATATGAAACCGCAAGTTTTAAAGGATTATATAATTTTATACAATTTATAGAAAAACTTCATGTAGGAAGTAATGATTTAGGGGCTGCAAAACTAATAGGGGAAAATGATGATGTTATCAGAATTATGAGTATTCATAAAAGTAAGGGATTGGAATTTCCAGTTGTCTTTTTATCAGCAACAGGAAAACAATTTAATTTAATGGATTTAAATCAAAATATATTATTACATCAAGAATTAGGAATTGGTGTAAAATATATCGATTATGAAAGACAAGTCCAATATGATACCTTAACCAAAGAGGCTATTAGAAATAAAATTTTGACAGAAACCTTATCAGAGGAAATGAGAATATTGTATGTTGCTTTAACAAGAGCAAAAGAGAAATTATATATTACAGGATTAAAAAGAGATTATGAGAAAGAAATGGAAAATATGCAAAAGCAAGTCAGTCGTTATCATAAGGTAAACGACAAGATAAACTACATTTTAGTGAAAAAATATAAAAAATATTTAGACTGGATTTTATTAGTTTATCTATATGAAAAAGAAAATAAGGACCAATTATTAACATTGAATGTATGGAATAAACAAGAACTATTAAAATCTTTTGCTAAGCCAAAAGAAGAGATGGTAGATATTAGAGAACAGTTAGAAAAAGCAACTATTCAAAAAGAAGAATTGGAAAAAATAAATACAATTTTAAATTATACTTATACACATCAATTATCGACAACGATTCCAACAATGACATCTGTTACAAAAATTAAGCAAATGAAAATGCAAGCAAATAGTAAGTTAAATACAGATGCAGTGGGTAAGAAAGAAAATACACATATAATTAGTAAACAAAAAAATATGGAAAATGAAATGGAGTTAGAAAATCAAGTTGAAAATCAATTGACTTTCAATAAACCAAATTTCATGAGAGAAGATAAAGATGATGTTATCACTCCTGCACAAAAAGGAACACTGGTTCATATGTGTATGCAAAGATTAGATGAAACAAAAGAATATACATTAGAAATGATACAAGCTTTAATAGAAGATTTAGTAAAAAGAGAAATCATCACAGAAAAAGAAGCAAAAAGTATTAATCCATATAAGGTATTAGAATTTACAAAATCAACCATTTGGAAAGCTTTGAAATCTGCCAAAAAGGTATATAAAGAAAGACCATTTTTTATTAATATACCAGCAAAAGAAATTTATGAGGAAGAAGTAGAAGAGGAGATTTTAGTACAAGGAATTATTGATTTGTATTATATTGATCAAAACGATGAAGTGGTTTTAGTAGATTATAAAACAGACTATGTGGAAAAAGGAAAAGAAAGCGAATTAGTAGAAAAATATATTTCACAATTAGAATTATATAAAAAAGCATTAGAAGAAAGTTTACAAAGAAAAGTAGATAAAACATATATATATTCTGTATATCTAGGAAAAGAAATCGAAATGGCTTGAAAATTATGTAGACTTTTGGTATAATAAGGATAGATTGTAAAGAAATGGGGAAGAAAAATGAGTAGAGTAAAAACATTATTGATGTATGCTTTATGGATTGTACTGTTTATTGTATTTTCTGAATTTCTAATTAATGTTGGCTTGAATTCAACTTATAAACCAATAGAAAGAAGAGATAATGTATCACAAGTCAATGTGTACCAAGCAGAGGCAACACTTGTCAATGGAAGAATAAGAGGGTTAATTACCAATTCAGAAACAGATAACATCGGTAATAAATATTTGGAATTTGATTTTTATTCTGAAAGAGATGTATATTTAGGAAAGAAAATCATAAATGTTAATGAATTACAACCTGGTGAAACACAAAATTTTGAGATTTTATTTAAATTGGAAGATGTAAAATATTATACAGTAAGTGTATTAGACGAAAGACCAGAAGGTGAAGAAATAGAAATTCTTCCTGAGGGCTGGACAACCACAGATATCATAATTGCAACAGCTCTTACATTATTAATTTTCTGGTAAACGTTAGGGACGTGTCAAATCGTTCAAAAATTGAACAAAAGGGACAGACCTAGATTCTTTCTCTTTTAAATCAATGATATTAAAAAAATATAGGATATAAAAAAATGCAACAATTTTGCGTATCTAAATTTGAATATAGAAATAATTAAAGAAAAAAGTGAGGAATGTTCATTTTGCTTTAAGATTTATAAGCAACAATGAAAGAGGCTCACTTTTTTCTTTTAGAATTTCTATGAAAATTTAGCTTATACAAAATTGTGTAATGACTTTATATCCTATATTTTTTAGTGAATATATTTTTTAAAAAAGTTTAGGTCTGTCCCTTTTGTTCAATTTTTGAACGATTTGACACGTCCCTAACGTTCACATAAAGGGTTTTGTTATTTTTATAAATCACCATACCAGGTTTTGCACCATTTGGCTTTTTTACATATTTTACTTCACAAATGTCTACAGGTACATTAGAAGAATTTCTAGCTTTACTATGGTAAGCTGCTATTTCTGCACATTTTAACAAAATATCATCTTGTGGAAGAGGAGCACCATTTAAGACTAAAATACAATGGCTTCCATGAATATCTTTGGTATGAAACCATAAATCTGTTTTTTTCGCATATTTTAAAGTTAGATAGTCATTTTCCATATTGTTTCGACCAACTAAAAGAGTATAATCTTCAATTTTATATTTGATAGGATTAAAATGTACATATTTATTTTTGGTTAATTTTGATTTTTTAACTTTTGGATTTTTCTTTTCTTTATATTTTTCAGTTCTTTCTTTAAAAACAGAACTTTCAGAAATCTCTTCAAAAACATTACTAATATCTTCTATGGTAGAACAAGCTTCTAGCTCATAAATGACACTTTCTATATAATCCAAATCGTTAATAGTTTCTTCTTTTTGTTCTCCAACAATCAGTAACGCATTTTTTAATTTATTATATTTTTTGAAAAATAGTTTGGCATTATGACTAGGAGAATAACGTTTATCTAAAAGAATCGTAATTACTTTATTATTGTCATAATAGTTTTCTAAAGATACAGTATCGGTATTTTCATTTTTTATTCTATACAAATTTGCTGTGATAAGTTCACCATATAATTTGTAAGTATCCATTTGGTCACATTCTTTTAGTTTTTCATTAATATTATATAATCTTTTATTATATTTTTTTAGTGTATCTAAAATCAATTTTGAAATACTATTTCTATATACTTTAAATTCTTCAGATGTTTCTTTATGAAAATAATAATCATCAATGAAAAAGTTAAGACGAAAAGGTTCAGAAGAATCTTTTATACATAAAGCATAATCTTTTATATTTCCTTTCGTATCTTTTATTGTATCAAATCCTAACTGCAAAGAATCGGTTGCATCAATCACATGTTTCATATTTGTATAAATGGATTCTAAGCTTGTATCGTCTATTTTTGATGAGGTATCTAAATGTAGTGTTTCAATGATGTGGCTAATAAAACTTTTACTAATTCCATTAAAGACATTAGAAATTTGTGAAGGTAAATCGGAAATATGCATCTTTTCAAAATTTAAATTTAATTTTAATTTGAAATCCTGAAAATTAGTAACTTCTAAAAAATTCAACTTATTTGTAGAAGGATATACATATTTTACATGTGGGACAATTTCTCTGGTTAATTCATTATCAGAGGAAATATGCCTTAAACTATCTATAATCATATTATTTTCATCCAATAAAATGACATTACAATGTCTTCCCATTAATTCTATAATTAATTTTTTGGTAATAATATCATCTATGTCATCAAAACCTTCAAACTCAATGGTAATGACTCTTTCTAAATTTACAGAAATAATATTTTTGATACGTAATCCAATTAAATATTTTCTTAACAACATACAAAAATTCAATGCGTTTTTAGGATTTGGTTTTGTATGAGTGGTTAAATGTAATCTATAGTTTTGAGCATTAGTACAAATATTTAATGCATAATTGACACCATTTAAGTAAAAGCCTAGAATAATATCATTTTTATTTGGTTCATAGACTTTGTCAATTCTACTACCAATTAGTTGTTGCAATTCAGAGGTAATTGCTTTTGTAACAATTCCATCAAATGCCATATTTTGTCACTCCTTTATCTGTATTTATATGCCATATATCATACCATATTTTCATGAAAAAATCTATTGATAAATTAATTTTTTAATTATATAATAAGGAAAATAATAAAAGGGATAGATGCCTATGAAATATAATATACATGAATTAAGTTTAGAAGAAAAAATTGGTCAAATGATCATTATCGGATTAAATACAGAAACATCAGTAAAAAATTTGGAGGAAATTATCGAAAAATACAAAGTAGGAGGCGTTTTATTATATAAAAAGAACTATCATCAAAGCTATGATGAAATGATAGAACTTGTTAATAAAATCAAAACATTAAATCAAAAAAACAAAATACCTATGTTTATTTCGATTGACCAAGAAGGTGGTAGAGTGAATCGAACACCAAAAGAATTTGAAAATCTTCCAGCAGCTAACAAATTAGTAAAAAAGAGTGGAGAAGAAGATTTTGTAAAACGTTCAGGAGAGATTACAGGTGAAATTCTGCATAAATTAGGAATTAATATGGATTTTGCACCTGTTTTAGATATCAAAAGATTTGGAGATAATCATGCGATTGGTGATAGAGCATATAGTGAAAATATAGAGGAAGTATCAAAATATGGAATAGAATATATGCAGGCTTTACAAAAACATGGTATCATATCTGTAGCTAAGCATTTTCCGGGTCATGGAGCAACAAAAACAGATTCACATTTTCATCTTCCTAAAATTGAGGAGGACATGGAAACATTAGAAAAGGAAGATATGCAACCATTTAAGAAAGCCATAGAACATAAAGTAGATGGGATATTGATGGGACATTTAAAAATATCAAAAGTAACCGGTAAATTACCAGCATCTATGTCTAAACGATTTATTACAAAGTATTTGAGAAAAAAATATCGCTATAATGGATTGGTGATTACAGATGATGTCAGAATGAAAGGTGTTAGAATTCGTTATGGGAAAAATAATGCTATCAAAAAGGCGTTTTTGGCTTGTAATGATATGATTATATTTAAATATGATAATGATATAGAGGTAATTGATAAAATAATTAAACTTGCAAAAGAAGGCAATCTACTAAAGATGAAAAGAATCAATAAAAGTGTTATGAGAATATTAAAAGTAAAAGAGCAATATGAATTAAAAGATGAGATTGTTGAAAAAGATGAAGCCTTTATAGAAAATATCAACAATCAAATAGAAGAGATTAGACAAAAAGTTTTATAGTGTCTTATAATATAAACAGAAATCCTTGTTATTTTTGTAGGAAGTATGATATACTATAACATATATTTTAGAAATGGAGATTAGAAAATGTCAAAACCAATCGTAGCAATCATAGGAAAACCCAATGTAGGAAAATCAACTTTTTTTAATTATCTAGTAGGAAGTAGGGTATCTATTGTACAAGATACACCAGGTGTTACTAGAGATAGAATTTATGCAGATACCAATTGGAGAGGAAGAAATTTCACATTAATTGATACAGCAGGAATTGAGCCAGATTCAGAAGATATTATCTTGTCACAGATGAGAGAACAAGCAAATTTAGCAATTGCAATGGCAGATGTTATTATCTTTTTAACAGATATTAGACAAGGAATTACAGCAGCAGATCAAGAAATTGCAGTTATGCTAAAAAAATCTGGAAAGCCTGTTGTGTTAGTATGTAATAAAGCCGATAATTTTGAAAAAGATAGAGAAGAAATTTATGAATTCTACAACTTAGGACTAGGAGATCCTTATCCTATATCTGCAAGTAATGCCATCGGTATAGGAGATGTATTAGATCAAATTTATGAAAGTTTTCCAGAAAAAACATCAGATGAAGATGAAGAAGATATCATAAAAGTAGCTGTTATTGGAAAACCAAATGTGGGAAAATCATCTTTGATTAATAAAATATTAGGAGAAAATAGAACCATTGTCAGTGATATTGCAGGAACGACTAGAGATGCTATTGATTCTAGATTTGAAAATGAAAAAGGAAAATATATTTTAATTGATACAGCTGGAATTCGAAAAAAGAGCAAAGTAAAAGAATCAATAGAAAAATTTAGTATTATGAGAACATTACTAGCAATTGAAAGAGCAGATGTCTGCTTAATGATGATAGATGCCTTAGAAGGTGTTACAGACCAAGATGCTAAAATTGCAGGAGAAGCTCATGAAGCAGGTAAAGGAATTATCATCGTTGTTAATAAATGGGATGAATATGAAAAAGAAACAGGCACATTAGAAAAATATAAAAAAGATATTTATAACAAATTATCTTATCTATCTTATGCACCAATCATATTCATATCTGCCAAAACAGGACAAAGAGTTAACAAATTATTTGATATGATTAATCATGTAAATGAACAAAATAGTTTGAGAGTATCAACTTCTGTTTTGAATCAGGTGATTAATGAAGCAATTGCAATTGTGCAACCACCAACAGATAAAGGAAAACGATTAAAAATATTTTATGGAACACAAGCTTCAACAAAACCACCAACATTTGTTATATTTGTGAATAATAAAGAATTGTTCCATTTTTCTTATGAAAGATATTTAATTAATCAATTCAGAAAAGAATTTGGACTAGAAGGGACACCTGTTAGAATTATTGTAAGAGAAAAAAATGAAAAAGATGTATAAAATAAAGGAGGTAACATATGGTATATAATGTCATAACAGCAATTATTGCCTATTTAATAGGAAGTGTTAATTTTTCAGTTATTTTAAGTAAAAAGATGGCTGGATTTGATGTAAGAGAAAAAGGAAGTGGAAATGCAGGAACGACCAATATGCTTCGTTCTGTTGGAAAAAAAGCAGCAGCTTTAACATTAATTTGTGATGTTTTGAAAGGTGTTGTTGCTATTTTAATTGCCATGTTTATTGGATGGGCATTTAAAGTAGAAAATCAATCATTACTTGTTCAAATAGCAGGAATTGCAGTTGTACTTGGACACACATTTCCAATATTCTTTGGATTTAAAGGTGGTAAAGGTGTTGCCACATCTTTAGGAATTTTAATTATGAGTAACTGGCAAATCGGATTAATTTGTTTAGTATTTGGCGTATTATTAATTGCATTAACAAGAATGGTATCTTTAGGATCATGTGCGGCAGCTGTACTATTCCCAGTATTAACATTATTCATAACAGATAATTATATTGTGTCACAGGGAAGTGGATATTTAATTTATAGTATTATATTAGCTGTCATTGTATTATTTAATCATAGAAGTAATATTAAAAGAATTATGTCTGGAACAGAAAATAGAATTAGTTTTAAGAAATAAAAAAGCATTATAATGAGATTTAAAAAATCTATATAATAAAAAAGGAGAGAAAACAAATGAAAAAATTAGTAACCATTATTTTTATATGTATGCTAATCATGATAATGACGATTCCAGTAGTAAAAGCAAGTAGTACTTATACAATTGAATTAGAAGTAACTAAAAATAAAAAAGAAGAAACATTTGAACTATATATGTTATTGCCAGAAAACTATATTACATATGCCATTAATAAATCAGGAATGGATATACAATATGCAGGTGCAGAAACTTTAATACAAAATGAAATTCCATTCATTGATGTTGATAAAAGTAAAGTGCAAGATGAAACTTATACTGAAAATGGTATAGAATATGTTCAAATATTGTTAGAGCCAAATGCAGATAATTTATATACATTTGAAATCATAGCAGATTATCCTGAAATGGATATGAAACTTAGAGTAAAAAATGATGAAAAAGATTATATTATGCATATAGATAATTTTAAAATTGAAAATGATGTATGCCAAATAGAATATGTTTATGATAATGATGAAATCAAACAACCAACCAAAATAGTTATCAATTTTGGAACATTATTATTAATTATCATATTAATAATGATTATCATCATTGCTATCATATCAAAAGTAAAAACAAAAGAATAAAGAAATACATAAAAAAGGAAGGAATGAATCAAAAGTGAAAAATATAGCAATTATAGGAAGTGGAAGTTGGGGAGTCGCATTAGCAACTCACCTTGCAAGATGTGGGAATTATGTGAAAATATGGTCTTTTTCAGAAGAAGAAAAAGAACTAATTAATAAGGAAAAAAGATGTAAATTCTTACCAGGAGTAGAATTGCCAGAAAATATAGAATGTTTTACAAATTTTGAAGATGTGATAAAAGATGCAGAATTTATCTTACATGTAACACCATCAAAATTTACAAGAGATGTATTTAAACAATATAAGCAATATGTTGGCGAAAAACCGGTTATCATATGTTCAAAAGGATTTGAAAAAGATTCTTTAAAAACATTAGATGAAGTGTTAGAAGAGGAATTACCAGGTGTTCGAATAGGTGTATTATCTGGACCTAGTCATGCAGAAGAAGTGTCAATTGCAGTTCCAACTGTACTTGTCATTGCTTCTAAAGATCAAGAAATATTAAATATGATACAAGACACATTTATGTGTCCAGAAATGAGAATTTATACATCAAGTGATGTAAAAGGTGTTGAATTAGGAGGCGCTTTAAAAAATATTATTGCATTTTGTGCAGGTGTCGCAAGTGGTATTGGATTAGGAGATAATACATTTGCAGCTTTAATTACAAGAGGATTAGGAGAACTAACAAGATTAGGTGTTGCATTAGGCGGAGAAAAAGATACTTTTTATGGACTAAGTGGTTTAGGAGATTTAATTGTTACTTGTTTAAGTGAACATAGTAGAAATCGTAAAGCAGGAAAATTAATTGGCCAAGGAAAAACATTAGAAGAAGCTAAAAAAGAAGTCGGAATGGTTATTGAAAGTATAGATAACATAGAAGTAGCCTATGAATTAGGAAAAATACATAATGTATATATGCCAATCGTAGAAACAGTATATCAAGTCATTTACGAAAAGCTTGATCCAAAACAAGCTGTCAATAATTTAATGACAAGAGAGAAAAAAAGTGAATAATATAGTGATTAAGGGAAATAATAAAATGGAAGATGGAATATTGAAAGGAATGTTGTAAATGGATTTTTTTGATAAATTAGGGAAAAAAGCAACAGAAGCATATAAAGTTACAGCAGATAAAACAGGGAAACTTGCAAAAGAAACCAGATTGAAGTTCAAAATGGGAGATTTAAAATCAAAAATAGAAGACATTTACGAAGAAATAGGAAAAAAAGTATATGAAACACATGTGAAAAAAGAAGAAATTTCCATGAATGATGTATTAGAAGAATGTAAACAAATTGATGAAATGAGTGAGAAAATCGAAAAAATACGTCAAGAATGTTTAGAACTAAAAGACAAAAAACAATGTCCAAAATGTTTTAAAGAAATTGATAAAAATATGAAATTTTGCCCAGAATGTGGAGCAAAACAAGAAGAGAAAAAAGCAAAAGAAGTAGAAGTTTTAGAAAAACCAGAAGAAGTAAAGGAAGAAACTTCTGCAACTGAGGAAGTTAAAGGGCAAGAAACTGTTGAACAAGCTACAGAATCTCAAACAAACTTAGAAAAAACAACAGAAGTAGAAATTAATCCAGATAGCCAAAATATCACAGAAGAAGAATTAAAAAATATAGGGGAATAAGGATAAATGAATCATGTTAAACTCCTTGGTATATTCATTTCTTATAAATTCCTCGGTTCAATACGTATTTTAGTCTTTCTAAATCCAAAACACATGAGCCTCTCGCTGTTCGCGCTTCCTCATGTGTTTTCTATTAAGAAAGTCTACAAACACTCCAATCACATTCGTCATTTATTCAAAATGAATATACCAAGAAAAATTGCATAACAAAAAGTAGGTGTTAAAAATGAAAATAGTTGTACAAAGAGTAAAAGAAGCAGAAGTAAAAGTAGATGGAAAAGTTGTTGGGAAAATCGGAAAAGGTTTTTTAGTATTATTAGGTGTTACACATGAAGACACAAAGGAAAATGCAGATTATTTAGTAAAAAAATTATGTAAGTTAAGAGTATTTACAGATGAAAACGATAAAATGAATTTAGCATTAAAAGATGTAGATGGAGAATTATTAATAGTATCACAATTTACATTATATGCAGATTGTTCTCAAGGAAATAGACCTTCTTTTATACAAGCTGCCAAACCAGATAAAGCAGAAGCATTGTATGAATATTTTTGTGAAGAATGTGCTAAAAATGATATAAAAGTAGAAAAAGGTATATTTGGAGCTGATATGAAAGTAAGCCTAATAAATGACGGACCAGTAACCATTATCATAGAAAAATAGAAATTAGTTCTCTAATTTCTATTTTTGCTTTAATAGGGGAATCGTTCATATAAGTATTTTATAACCTCATTACCATTTTGTTCATTAATATGGATATAAACATTTTTATCCAAACAAATCCACATATGAATCAAATAATCTTCCATATTATCTAAGAAGACCCCTACAATTTCGGCTAATTCAATAGGATTTGTATATTGTTTTTCCCAACTGAAATCTTCATAGATTTCAAGATTAGTATTATAAAATTTGCTTAAAAATTTATTTAATTCTCCTTGTTTTTGACTATATAAATTAACAGTTACATACATAATATTCTCCATAAAAAATGTTTATACTAAATATTATAAAAAATATTTTCATTTTTATACGGGAATAAACTAGTCAAAAAATGTCAATACTAAGAAAAACAAAATATGGAGGGATTTTTTTGAAAAAATTTAAAATTATTTCATATATCATATTAGTGATTGTTTTAGTGGTATTGGCATTAACTGTCTATACAAGTGCGACACAAAATAACGAACAAGATGAAAAAGAAAAAGTAACTTCAGAAATTCGATATTTAGATACCAAATTTGTAGATTTATTGAATAATATGAATAATATAGAAACTAGAAATTATCAGATATATACAACAAAAATAGAAGAATCTAAATCTGCTGAAAATTCAGGAGGAGGATCTTCAGGTGGAAATTCTACTTCTGATTCTAACACAAGTTCTAGTTCAGATAGTACATCTACTCAAGATAATAGTGACCAAGCGCAAACTGAAGAAACAAATAAGAATTATGAAATGCAGGCAGCAGGAATTTTAACAACAAACAGAGATATCGATTGGACATCATGTAAAAATGAATCAGAATTAATTTACACTTCTATATCAACTATTACATTAGATTTATATCGTTTAAATGTATCACAAGAAGATATATTAAATTTTAATAAAGATTTAGATACTTTAACAGTAAGTTTAGAAGAAGAAAATAAGCAATTAGCTTTAGATAATTTAGTAAAAATATATGAATATATACCAAAATTTGCACAAACAGTTGTAGATGATACATTATATAAAACGGTATTAGAAACAAAATTAAATGTTTTTAGAGGATATGCAAAACTAGATAGTGGTGACTGGACAGGAATTAGTACAAATATAGTAGATGCAATAAATGCATATGCCACATTATTAACCAATACAGAAATAGATGCGAATAAACAAACAAGTGTTAATAAAGGATATGTCATGTTAAATGAATTAAAAAATGCAGTAGACACACAAAATACATCTGTATTTTTGATAAAATATAAAAACTTACTAGAAGAAATTAATAATTTATGATATAATAACAAATAGAGTAAATTGAATAGTCGCTGGTAAATTTCCGAAAGGAATTACGAGAGGAAAGTCCGGGCTCCATAAGAGCAATGATGCTAGATAACGTCTAGTGGGGGCGACCCTAAGGAAAGTGCAACAGAAAATAACCGCCAATTTTTTGGTAAGGGTGAAAAGGTGAGGTAAGAGCTCACCAGCAATATGGTGACATATTGTGTTTGTGTAAACCCCATCAGGAGCAACACCTCAAAGAGAAGATTAAGCCAGCTCTGGCGCCTTCTCGACTTGCGTGGCTTGAGGTATATAGTGATATATATCCTAGATAAATGACTATTTTAAACGACAGAACCCGGCTTACAGATTTACTCTTTTTTTATTTAAAAATTTATAAGAAAATTGCATAGACAAATTGCAAAGCAGCCATCTTTTACATCAGCAAATCTTTCATATCATTAGGTAAAGGACAAGTAAAACATTGTTCTTTTTTTGTGACTGGATGAATGAAAGATATCATATAGCTATGTAATGCTTGCCTAGAAATTAGATTAGAAGATTGACCATATAAAGTATCACCAAGCAAAGGATGCCCCATATAACTAAAATGGACACGTATTTGATGTGTTCTACCAGTTTCTAATTTACATTTTACTAAACTATAATTTTCAAATTCTTTCATAACTTCATAAATTGTTCTAGAAGATTGACCAGCAAAGTCTACACATCTTTCAATAATACTTCCAGGTTTTCTAGCAATTGGTAAGTCAATGATTCCAGATTTTTTATCTAAAATTCCATCAACAATGCAAAGGTATTCTTTTTGAAAAATATTTTCATTCATTTGCTGA
Source organism: uncultured Clostridia bacterium (assembly GCA_944389225.1). GTDB lineage: Bacteria > Bacillota > Clostridia > TANB77 > CAG-508 > CAG-269. The sequence goes on from CALXLP010000011.1 coordinate 15,647, forward strand.
CTAAATGCTTCTTGAATATAGGCACATTTTGCAAAAATAACTAATCCGAGAAGTGTTAAAATCTAATCGATTAACAGGTCTAATTTTTTTCTGTAAGCCAATGGAATCAAAATAAAACTTTATACCATTTGATAAAGAATCAGCATAATGCAAAATAGAAGGATGAATGGCAACACCTGCTGGTTTATTCACAATTAATAACCAGTCATCTTCATAAATGATGTCTAAATCCATTTTAGTAGGAACTACATTAGCATTATCTTCAGGATAATCAAAATTAATGATAAGAATATCATTAATTTCAAAAGAATTTCTAGTATCACAAATAGAATCATTAAGCTTGATACATTTTTCTTCAATTAGTTTGGTTAATAAACGATTAGAAATGTGTAATTCATTTTTTAATAGTGAATGGGTATTTTCATATTTATTTTTATCGTTAACAGTTATACAATATTTGATTTCCATAGTTTCTCCCTAAAAATAACTTATATATCCAAAGTATATACCAGATATATTTTTAAATCAATGTTATAGGATATATTTATAATAGTCAAAAGTAAATATAAAAAATATAACAAAAAACTTCCTAGAGTCTTTTACTCTAAGAAGTTTTTACATAAAAATAATATCAATAAACAAGAAGAATGTCAATAATTTTTAAGAAAACTTTTATAAATAGTGTAACAACATATTTCTTATGTATTGAGTACGGATATTTTTAATAAACCGCATAAAATTACTATTTGTATAAATTTATATCTTTCTTAGAGTAAAAGACTCTAAGAAAATAAAAGCATAAGAAAAGAAGGGAGAAAAACAAATGAAAGAAAAATTAAAAAATATAAGAGGTATTACTTTAATTGCATTAGTTATCACGATTATTGTCTTATTAATCTTAGCAGGAGTATCAATAGCAACTCTAATGGGAGATAATGGAATATTAACAAATGCAACAAAGGCAAGAACAGAAGATGCACATGCTAGTGTAAGAGAAGCAATTTCATTAGCATATTCAGAATATATAATGGAATCAGAAATAGACAAAACAGGAGATACAACAAAAATAGCAAGTACAGAAAATGTGAAAATTAAAGGAATAGAAAATCATGTGTTGGCATCAGGAGAAGAGACAGGAACATTTAAAGATTTCTTAAAAGGCAAAGGATATATAGATGATAATGGAGTTATTAATGTTAAAAAGCTAGTAGGCTCAAGTTTATCAACAGGAAAAGGAAATGCAACAGACAAAAAAGATGTGTATATATTTGAAGAAACACAGGATGCATATATATTAAGATATTATGATAATAAAGGAAGTAGCGAAGACTTATGGCAAAATGAAAAGGAAAGTACAGTGAAAACAAAAACATTAAATATATATACTAAAAGTGGGGAAATAGAATTTACAATAGAATATGAAGAAGGAATGACATGGGATGATTGGAGAAAAACAGAATATAATACAATAGGAGTATTAACAGATGGGAATATTTTAACTACAAATACGAGAAATATTAGATATAGAGAAACAGAAGGGCAAATCGACGTTTCCGATTTGATTGATGAAAATAAAGAATATTATACAACAGGTATACCATTATAATTATATAAAAAATGAAGGTATTAGTATCAAAAGATATTAATACCTTTTTTTACTCAGATTTATAGTAAGATAAATGTTTTTCAATCTATGTTTTCTTAAAATAAAGGAATATATTCATAAAAACTAAGACTAAGTGAAAGAAAAAAATACAACAAAAAAACTTCTTAGAGTCTCTTACTCTAAGAAGTTTTTATATAAAAATGATATCAATAAAAAAGAAGAATGTCAATAATTTTAGAAAAAACTTTTATAAATAGTGTAACAACTATTTCTTATGTATTGAGTACAGATATTTTTAATAAATCGCATAAAATTAATATTTGTATAAATTTATTATTTTCTTAGAGTAAGAGACTCTAAGAAAATAAAAGCATAAGAAAAGAAGGGAGAAAAACCAATGAAAGAAAAATTTAAAAACACAAAAGGTATTACTTTAATTGCGTTAGTCATTACAATCATTGTATTATTAATTTTAGCAGGGGTATCAATAGCAACTCTAATGGGAGATAATGGAATATTAACAAATGCGACAAAAGCAAGAACAGAAGATGCACATGCTAGTGTAAGAGAAGCAATTTCATTAGCATATTCGGAATATATAATGGAATTAGAAGTAAATAAAACAGGAAAAATAATAAAGGTAGCCAGCACAGAAAATGTAAAAATTAGAGGATTAGAAAACCATGTATTGGCATCAGGAGAAGAAACAGAAACATTTAAAGATTTCTTAACACAAAAAGGATACATAGATGCGAATGGAGTCATTAATGTTGAAAAACTAGTTGGCTCAAGTTTATCAATAGGAAAAGGAAATGCAACAGAGAAAAAAGATGTATATATATTTGAAGAAACAGAAGATTCATATATATTAAGATATTATGATGATAAAGGAAGTACTGAAGAAACACCATTATGGCAAGTAGAAAAAGAAAGTGTAGTAGAAACTAAAACATTAGATATATACTATACTAACGAGGAAATAGCATTCTCAATAGAGTATGAAGAAGGAATGACATGGGGAGAATGGTGTGAATCAGAATATAATTCAACTAAATTAAAGGTCAATAGTTATACTGGGGATATTTATATGCCAGGTTATAGCTTGATGGATAACATTAAAGAAGAATCTGTTGGAGGAGAAACCCAGATAGATAAAAATGCGGAATATATATTAATTAGCCAACCATTGTAAATATAAATTGAATATATAGTTAAAATAAAAGTATTAGCAGATGATAGCTAATACTTTTTTCTTTTTCTTGCTTTTTAGCCAAATTTATAGTAAAATAAAATGCATATAAATTAGGTTAAGGAGAGTAGACAATGAGAATCAGATACAAAAAATGGGCAAGACCAGAATTAGAAGCAAGTCCTTTTTATATAGACAATCCAGAAGAAATGAAAGGAAAATGGAAAGAATATTTTGGAAATAACCATCCAATTCATTTAGAACTAGGCTGTGGAAAAGGACAATTCATATCAGAACTAGCATCAGAAAATTTAGATATTAACTATATAGCAATTGATTTAGTAGATGCTATGTTAGGATTAGCAAAACGAAATGTAGAAGCGAAATACAAAGAAAAGAATATAGAACCAAAAAATATTGTTTTAACAAGATTTGATATAGAAAGAATCTTATTAATCTTAGAGGAACAAGATGAAATAGAAAGGATTTATATTAACTTCTGTAATCCTTGGCCAAAAGGAAAACACAGAAAAAAGAGATTAACACATACAAGACAATTAGAAAAATATAGAGAATTTCTAAAAGAAAATGGAGAAATTTATTTTAAAACAGATGATGATGATTTATTTCATTCTAGCTTACTATATTTTGAAGAAGCAGGTTTTGAAGTGTTAAAGAAAACTTATGATTTACATGCAGAACCTATATTTGAAAAAAATATAGAAACCGAACATGAAAAAATGTTTTCAGAGCAAGGAATTAAGATAAAAGCATTAATTGCAAGAAAAATTGAAAAATAGCTTGTATTTTATATAAATACGTGTTAAAATAGTAATAGATTAAAAAAAAACCGATTTTGAGGGGAAGATTTTTTTAATCTTTTTTTAATTTTAAAAAAGTATATTTCCTATAAATTAAAATTCAGTTATTTTTTTGGAAAGGGGTATTAAATGAATACAAAGTATATTTTTGTAACAGGTGGTGTTGTATCAGGATTAGGAAAAGGAATTACAGCAGCATCATTAGGTAGATTATTAAAGAACAGAGGGTATAAAGTAACTATTCAAAAATTTGACCCATATATCAATGTGGATCCAGGAACAATGAATCCATATGAACATGGAGAGGTTTTTGTAACAGATGATGGTGCAGAAACAGATTTAGACTTAGGACATTATGAGAGATTTATTGATGAGAATTTAACACATAATTCAAGTATCACAATGGGAAAAATCTATCAAAGTGTTATAGAAAAAGAAAGAAGAGGGGACTATTTAGGAAAAACAGTACAAGTGATCCCTCATATTACAAACGAAATTAAAGATAAAATTTATGGATTTGAAAATACAGATACAGATATTGTCATTACAGAAGTTGGAGGAACAGTAGGAGATATTGAGGGACTTTCTATAATAGAGGCAATCAGACAAGTTGGATTAGAAAAGAATAAAGAAGATGTTGTCTATATTCATGTAACCTTATTACCATATATCTTTGGTTCTAATGAAATTAAATCAAAACCAACACAACATTCTGTAAAAGAATTACAAAGTTTAGGTATAAAACCAGATATTTTAGTTTGTAGAACAGAACAAGATATTCCAGATACGATAAGAGAAAAATTATCTCTATTTTGTAATGTAAGAAAATCAAGTGTTATCCAAAATAAAACAGCAGACTGTCTTTATGCAGTACCTTTAATGCTAGAAGAAGAAGGTTTAGCAAGAGAAGTATGTAATCATTTACATTTAGAAAAATACATTCCAGATAATACAAAATGGGAAGAAATGATTGAAAACATTAGAAAGATAGATCAAAATAAAGTTGTTAATATTGGATTAGTTGGAAAATATGTAAAATTAGAAGATTCATACATTTCTGTTATCGAAAGTTTATATCATGCAGGATTTGCAAACAATGTAAAAGTAAAGGTAACATTAATTGATTCCGAAAAAATCACGAGAGAAAATGTGAAAGAACAATTAAAAGGAATGGATGGTATTGTTATTCCAGGCGGATTTGGTGACAGAGGTATTGATGGAATGATAGAAACTGTAAAATATGTAAGAGAAAATAATGTTCCATTCTTAGGAATTTGTTTAGGAATGCAAATGGCTGTTGTAGAATTTGCAAGAGATGTTTTAGGAATTGAAGATGCAGATTCAGAAGAGTTTAATAAAGAAACCAAAAATCAAGTCATTCATATTATGGAAGAACAAAAGAAGGTTAATAAAAAAGGTGGAACAATGAGATTAGGTGCTTATCCTTGTGTTATAAAAGAAGGAACATTAGCAGAAAAACTTTATGGAGCAACTGAAATTTCAGAAAGACATAGACATAGATTTGAATATAATAATGATTATAAAGAAAGACTAGAAAAAGCAGGGTTAAAAGTATCTGGAACTTCTCCAGATGGCTTATTGGTTGAAATGGTAGAAATACCAGAACATCCATATTTTATTGCAGGACAATTCCATCCTGAATTAAAATCAAGACCTAATAGACCAGCACCATTGTTTGTTGGATTAGTAAAAGCAGCAAAGAAATAGAAAAGGAAAAAGCGGGGCACTCTCACACTGTGAGAGCGCCCCGCTTTTTTTGGGGAATCGCTATTTTTCGGAATCTTCAGGATAGTTTGAATCAATATATAAGATGGCTCTTTCTACCGAATCAAACCAAAGAACTTCACTTCCTTTTTCATTTTCCACCAGCGTCGTAATGGCTTCTTCCCATTCCAGAGAATTCGGCTTAGGAAGCTTGGTGAAATCCAACGGTTTATAGGTGGAAGGTACACACGAGTGTATTTCAACTGTGAGATTCTTTATACCTATGATGACCGTTAGTGTCATATCCCTGGCTGGAAGGTACTCCTTGAGGAAAGCACGATTGGCTTTGTCCTCTAGTACTTTCTTCCGGATTCCAAATCTGATTTCGTTAGTATTCATTGTGTTACCCCTTTTGCCAGTCTTACCTCATAACTGGCACCTTTCTTAATTATTTTTGCGGCTCACACATTGGTGGCCACTATATTTATTATACCATATTTTGGCTTCAATATCAACCAAAAGAAAGAAGGACAGTTCTCATACAAGAACTATCCTTCTTCCTTTTTAGAGGCTTAGTGCGGTTCTATTTTAGTTTGTTTTTTCAAGATGTCGTAACAAAACATCTTTTGAAACATAAAATGAACTTATTTCACCTTCCTGAATAAGAAAGAGACCTATCATCGTTGCCAGCTTTCTTTCGGTAGAAACTTTAGAATCGTCTGTTACCTTTTTAAAAGGAGGCTTGCAGACTATCTGACCATTTTCTAACTGCAGAACACTGAAAGTTGGAATTTCAGTTTCTTTTAAAAAACTTTCCAATTTATGTCTCAGCTCCTTATTGTTCAGAAGGTTTTCCCGTACCGCGAATAATTTACTCATTGTGTTACCCCTTTTGCCAGCATTAACTTGTGCCGGCACCTTTCTTAATTATTTTTGTAGCTCACAACATTGGTGGCCACTATACTTATTATACAACTTTTTAGCTTGTATATCAATGACTAAGTAGGGAAGAGAGGAATCAAGAAGAAAGTATTTACAAAAACAATTTATATATGATATAATAATTAAGTACAAAAGCAAATTAAGAGGTGATAAAGAAAATGGCAGTGCTTACAGTAATATACATACTAATACTTGTAATATTTGCCCTTGTTGCATATGCAGTTATGCAAATTAAGTTATTTGGAATGAAAGTAAAAGATTTCTGGGGATTTATTGAAGCAAACCAGATGTTAGATAAACTATATATGTTTGCAAAACAATATGAAAGAATGACGCCACAAGAACAAGTTATCTATTTATCAGAAGCAGAGAAAATATTTAAAGCGTTTGATAAAGTGCCAGATGAATTATGGGAAGAGGAGTATGATAAATACAAAGAAGTACTTAGTAAATATAATGATATTAGAATGTTAAGATGGTCATCAAATTAAATAAGAAAAAAGAAAAATCCAGTTTTACACTGGATTTTTATATATTTACAATTAAATTATTCTTCAGACTTTTTAGTTGCTTTTGTTTTCTTTTCATCAGTCATAACTTCTTTGATAGCACCAAGACTACTTAATGCACTAGTTGCTTCAAATGGAATAAATACTTTATTTGCTTCACCATCAGCAACTTTCTCTAAAGCTTCTAAAGATTTTAATTGAACTAATTTTTCGTCAGGATCAGATTTTTTAATTGCATCATATACCATTTGAATTTCTTTTGCTTTTGCATCAGCAACTTCTTTAATAGCTTGTGCTTCACCGACAGCTCTTCTAATTTGTGATTCTTTATCAGCTTCAGCTTCTAAGATAGCTGCTTGTTTTTTACCTTCTGCAATGGTAATAGCAGATTGTCTTTGTGCTTCTGCTTCTAGAATTAAAGCTCTTTTATTTCTTTCAGCATTCATTTCTTTTTCCATGGCATCTCTAACATCAGCAGGTGGTTCAATATCTTTGATTTCCACTCTGTCAATTTTACAACCCCATCTATCTGTTGCTTCATCAAGTACAGCTCTTAATTTTGTATTAATACCATCTCTTGAACTAAAGGTTTCATCTAAGTCCATTTTACCAATAATATCACGGATAGTTGTAATAGCTAGGTATTCGATACCTTTCTTTAAGCTTTGAATTTCATAAACTGCTTTTGCAGGGTCTGTTATTTGATAGAACACAACTGTATCAATTGTAATTGTAACATTATCTTTTGTAATAACACTTTGAGGTGGAATATCCATTGTTTGTTGTTTTAAGCTAACGACACTTCTTACATGATCAAAAAATGGAATAATGATAGTAAGACCAGCATCAGCTACCTTATAGAATTTACCTAATCTTTCAATGATATATACCTCAGATTGTTTAACGATTTTAATAGACATAAATGCTATCACTAAGATGATAACAAGTAGTATTATTAAAAAAATCATAAAACTTCCTCCTTTTAAACATCCTTTTTAAAATTTATAAATAAAAATATAAACTAATTATTTGAAATTGGTGTAACAATTGCTCTAACACCATCAATTTCTTTTACTTCTACTTTTGTCCCTTTTTCAATATTAGAACCATTAACACCTTCAGCAGACCATACTTCACCATCAACTTTTATTTGACCTACACCATTGATAGAATCGATATCTTTGATGACAATGGCTGTTTTTCCAATAATAGAAAAGGCATTTGTTTTTTCTGTATTTTCTTTTTTATTAACAAATTTCTTAACAAATGGTTTGGTTGCCAAAATTAAAATAGCAGATAAAATGACAAAAATGCTTGCTTGAACAGTTAAGTTATCTGTAAAGAAACTAACACACATTGTAATTAAACCTGCAATACCTAACCAGAATACTAAAAAACCAGTTGTTATAATTTCTGCTATAAAAAATATTCCAGAAGCAATTAACCAAAATTGCCACATAAATAAATCCTCCTTTTTTTAATTCACACTATATATATTATACTATAAAATATGGAAAAAATAAAGGGTTTTGGTAAAAATAGTCTAAGAATTATAGCAATTAACTTATTTTTATTTACAAATAAAATAATTATGCATAAAACTTGTAATTAAAGCAAAAAAATGATATAGTAATAAAGAATTTAACTAAGGAGAAAGATGATGAAAAATTTAGATATAAAAGTGATAAATAATGAAAAAGGAATTACTTTATTAGCATTGGTTATTACAATTATTGTTTTAATCATATTATCTAGTATAGCTGTAAATGTTGGTAAAGATGGAATAAAAGAATCTAAAGAAGATGCTATGTTAAGTGAATTGGGAATTGTCCAAAATGCTATTTTGCAAAGAAAAACAAAAGCTGACTTGACAAATGAAGATTATCCAGGAGAAACAATTGCAGAAGCTAATATCAATTTAGAAGAAACCATAGAGGAAATTAATGATAATAGAGCTTCAGGAGAAGAAGAAATTAGCAGAAAAGATAGTGATGATAGCCACTATTATTTCCTTTCAACAGAAAATGGAGGACTAGAAGAATTAGGTATTACCAATTCAGAAGATGCATATATTGTAAATTATGAAACAGGAGAGGTTATCAATTATACGACAAAATTAACAGGAACAGGGAAACCTTTATATATTTATGCGAAAGAAGCAGATTAGGAGGAAGTTATGACAGAAGAATTAAAAAAACAAATATTACAGTTAGGAATTTCAAAGGATAATATATTGTTTGATGAACCAATGTCAAAACATACAACCTTTAAAGTCGGTGGTCCTGCTGAATGTTATGTAAAAATTGATGATATACAAGACTTAAGACATATATTGAGATTTGCAAAACAAAATTATATACCAGTTACCATATTAGGAAATGGAAGTAATGTCTTGGTATTAGATGGTGGTATAAAAGGTATTGTTTTGAATATCAGATTTAACAAAATAGAAATGATGAATTTGGATAAGAAAATTTTTGCAAATGTGGGAGCAGGTGTTAAAATTTCTATTTTTGGACATTTGCTTTTGAAAAATACCATCACTGGATTTGAGGAATTATCAGGAATACCAGGAACTATAGGTGGCGCTGTTAGAATGAATGCAGGAGCACATGGCAAAGAATTTAAAGACATTGTTAGTACTGTGACTTGTATGGATTATGATGGTAATATTCATCAATTTGAAAATGAAGATATGCATTTTGAATATAGAAGAAGCATGTTAAAAGATAAGCCATATATTGTATTAGAAGTACATATGGAATTTCAAAAGGGAGAAGAAAAAGATATCAAAGAAAAAATGGAGGAATATGCAAATTACAGGAAGGAAAAACAACCAATTGAATATCCAAGTGCAGGCAGTACATTTAAAAGAGGTACAGATTTTATTACAGCAAAATTAATTGATGAAGCAGGACTAAAAGGATACAGTATCGGCGGAGCAGAAGTCTCTAATAAACACGCAGGATTTATTATAAACAAAGGAAATGCAACTGCAAAAGAAATATTAGAATTAATTGAATATGTAAAACACGAAGTAGAAGAAAAATTTAATAAGAAGATAGAATTAGAGATTGAGATTATGGGAGAGAATTAAGATGAATGGTTTTATGCATTGGTTTAAATCAAGTACAAAAATGAAAAGATGGATATTCTTAATTTTAATAGGTATCATATTATGTTGTTATGGAATAGCAGAAATATTGGTTATGAAGGAAATATCTTTTCAAGAGGTAGGAAAAGTAGTAGGTATATTTGTTGTAGGATTTGTGGCAATTGTTGTAGGTCTGGTATATATCAATAAAAGAACATTAGAGGTATTAATTGAATCAACAGATGAAAGAATGGAAAATAAAAAGAATGTCAATATTAACTCACTAATTTTTAATAAAACAGTATATGATAAAGGACCGAATATTGTCGTAATTGGAGGAGGAACTGGATTAAATACAGTTCTTTCAGGATTAAAGAATTATACAAGCAACTTAACAGCAATTGTAACCGTATCAGACTATGGAGAGGCCATTACAAATTCTAGAAGAGAGTTACAAACTTTACCACTAAATGATATAAAAGACAGTATTGTGGCATTAGCCAAAAAGGATGACCAAGTACAAAAATTATTGAATCATGAATTTCAAAGTGGAAGATTAAGAGGACTAGATTTTTCAGATATATATTTTCTAGCAATGAAAGAAATCAATGGAAATTTTGAAGACTCTATTATAAAAAGTAATGAAGTTATCAATATGGTAGGAAAAGTTATACCAGTTACATTAGACGAAATGAAAATCGTTGCAGAATTGGCAAATGGATATATCGTAGAAGAAAAATCAAGAATACCAGAAGTGGTTTCTGAAAAATTAACAAAAATTAATAGAATTATGATTAATCCATCAAACTGTAAACCAGCGCCAGGTGTTGTAGAAGCAATAAAATCAGCAGACTGTATTATTATAGGACCAGGCAGTTTATATACAAATGTTATACCAAATCTTTTAGTAAATGGTGTTAATAGAGCAATTAAAGAAAGTACAGCGATTAAGGTATATATTAGTAATATTATGACAGAGCCAGGACAAACAGACAATTATAGTGTGGCAGACCACATAAATGCAATATTAGAACATTGTGGACAAGGAATTATGGACTATTGTATTTATGATACGGGAGAAGTTATACCAGAATTTATTAAAAAATATAATTTGGAAGGACAAGATATTGTAGAACAAGATGTAGATAAAGTAAAAGGAATTAAATTTTTACAAAGAAATCTATCTATGATAGATGGTGAATTTATCAGACATGATCCAAATTTAGTGGCAGCTTCTATTATAGAATTAATTTGTGATGACTTAAAATATCAAGATAAACAAAATGATCCTCAATATTTAATGTTAAATACAAAATTGCAAGAAGAAAAACGAATCAATAAAAAGAAAAAAGCAATGGAGAAAAGAAATAGAAATGGTAAAAAGCCAAAGGAAAAACATGTGAGAGGAAAAAGTAAGTTTAGCAATAAGTATAGTGAGAGAATTGCTTCCATAAAAGAGGCAGATGAAAAAGCAAGAATAAAAACAGAAAAAGAAAATATGAGAAGAAAAGCGAATAAAACAACTAGTAGAAATTTAAGCGAAGATATTAAAACGACAAAACCTAAAAGTGCAAGAGGAAGAGGCAGAAGAATGAAAACAAAAGCAGAATTAAGAGAAGAAATGATGAAAACATTAAATGAAAGTAGTTACAAAAAATAGAAAAAATAAAAGTACGGAGGATATTATGAAATTTACAAAGGAAAGTTTAGATTTAGAAACAGGACTTACAAAAGAATGGCTAATTACAAATGGAATTGGAGGATTTGCTTCTTCCACAATTATTGGAGCAAATACTAGAAAATATCATGGATTACTAGTAGCACCGTTAAATCCACCAGCAAATCGATATGTGATTTTATCTAAATTAGATGAGGCAATTGAAGTAAGAGGAAAACAATATGATTTATATACCAATATATGTGAGTCATATATTTCTCATGGATATAAATATCAAGAAGAATTTGAAAAGAATTATTATCCTACTTTCAAATATAAAGTACAAGGAATAGAAATCGAAAAAAGCATTTGCATGGAATATAATGAAAATACAGTAGGTGTATATTATAAAATAAAAAACGGAAGATATAAAGCAAAACTAACATTAGCACCAATTATGAATTTTAGGGATTTCCATACAATGAATACAGGACATCATTTTGATGTAAAACAACAAATTAATGGGACAAAAATCAAAGTGGTAATAGATGATAAATCACAAACACCAATATATATGAATTTATCAGAAGGAACCTATATTCCTCATGAGAATGATAATTTTGAGCATATGTTTTATATTGAAGAAGAAAAAAGAGGATTTTATCCAGAAGAAAATCATGCTGTTCCTGGAGTTTATGAAGTGGAAATCAAAGCAAATGAGGAAAAAGAAATTTCATTTGTATGTTCTTTAGGTGAAAATATAGAAGAAAAAGATGTAAAAGAAATATTAGAAAAAGAAATATATAGAATTGATAAAGAAATAGAAAAAACAGGACTTATCTCAGAAGCAGAAAAGAAAACCAAAAAAGAACTAAATGAAGATGAACTAATCAAAACATATATAAAAGCAATTGATAATTTTATTGTATATAGACCAAATTTTAGATTACATACAATTATTGCAGGTTATCCATGGTTTTTAGATTGGGGAAGAGATTCTTTAATTGCCTTTGAAGGATTATTATTGGTTACGAAAAAATATGACATTGCCAGAGAAGTTTTATTAACAATGGTACGAGATATAAAATATGGATTAATACCAAATGGTTATTCTGGATATGACAGTAGACCATTATATAATAGTGTAGATGCATCTTTATTACTATTTGAGCAAGTTCAAAAATATTTAGAATATACAAGAGACTACAAATTTGTTAAAGAAAAAATGTATCCTAAAATGGAAGATATTATTAAAAACTATGTAGAAGGTAATAATGTTGATGGTAATAATATCTATTTAGATAGAGATGGATTAATCGTGTCAGGTACAGAAGATACACAAAATACTTGGATGGATGCAAAAGTAGGAGATATAGCTGTTACTCCAAGAAATGGAAAAGCTGTAGAAATCAATGCCATGTGGTATAATGCCAATATGATTATGGCAAATTTAACTTTAAAAATTGGTGATTTATTACAAATAAAGAAATATAAAGACTTAGCAAAAAAATGTAAAAAAGCATTTGAAGAGAAATTCTATAATCCAAAAACAAAATGTCTTTATGATGTATTAGGAGATAGTAAAATAAGACCAAATCAATTATTTGCTTTAAGTTTAACATATCCTGTAATAGATGCAGACTCAGAAATGGCTAAAAATATTATCAATGCTGTAGAAAAGAAATTATTAAATCCTTATGGATTAAAAACTTTAGCAAAAGGCGAAGAAAATTATGTAGAAGTTTATGAAGGAGATAGTTTTAAAAGAGATAGTAGTTATCATCAAGGAATTACATGGACATGGTTATTAGGTTTATATTATAATGCACTTGTAAATATGAAAGATAAAGCAAAAAATGAAGAGAAAGAAGCTTTAGAAAGTAAGATAGATAAATTTGTAGAAAAAACAGATAAAACATTTAAAAAGGAAATTAATGAAAATGGTTGTATTGGAAGCATATCAGAAATATATGATTCTGTAAAACCACAGTTACCAAAAGGTGCAATTGCACAAGCTTGGAGTGTAGCAGAAGTGTTTAGAATTATTATGAGTAAAAGGGATTAATGGACAATTTGGGACAATTGGGGACGTTTCTATTTGGACATTTTTAACAATACTATAAAATAATATATAATAAAAATTTATTACATTCCTCGGCAAACATTATATCATAAAGAAAAATTAAAGGTATCTAATAGGCACCTCTCAAAGCAAAATTTGAGATTCTCCTATTAGATACCTTTAATTTTTCTAATATGATTTCATTCACATTCGTCATTTCATAAATTTTTATTATATATTATTATTTTTATAACTTTTTCTAAATGTCCAAATAGAAACGTCCCCAATTGTCCCAAATTGTTTATAATTGAATAATTCTTGAAAATATGCTTGAAATTAAAAGATATTATGATATAATGTGAACAGAAATTCGAAAGAAAATCAAGAAAGATTACTTTAGAGAAAGGAAAGAAAACATGAGAATATTAGGAGTTGATCCTGGATTTGCAATAACAGGATATAGTATTATAGATTATATAGGAAATAAATTTCATTTAGAAACTTCTGGAGCAATATTAACAGAAGCACATACATCATTTCCATTAAGATTGGAAAAAATTAATAAAGAATTAGATAATATTATAAAAACATATAGGCCAGAAGCTATGGCAATTGAAGAGTTGTTTTTTAACAATAATGCAAAGACAGCAATTAATGTAGCACAAGCAAGAGGGGTTATTTTGATAACAGCAAGACAAAACAATCTAAACATATATGAATATACCCCACTTCAAGTAAAACAAGCTGTTACAGGTTACGGAAGAGCAGATAAAATTCAAGTACAACGAATGGTAAAAATGATTTTAAATGAAGAAAAATTACCAAAGTTAGACGATATTACAGATAGTATGGCAATGGCAATTTGTCATGCACATTCATCTAAATTTGCACAAAAACTATAAAAAAGAGTGCATTAACAAAATTAAAGATTTTGATGCATAGATGTGAAGTAAGAAAAGTATGCATTAGCAAGATTTAAAATGTGGAGGAGTTATGGTAAAAATAGAAGAGTTAGAAAAAGAATTAAGCCAAGGAATTTTGAAAAATATCTATATTTTATATGGTGAAGAACTATTTTTGTTAGAAAATGCATTAAAGAAAATAAAGCATCTATTTGGTGAATGTATCAAAGGAATTAATTATATACCAATTGATGATACTAATATTAGCGGAATTATATCTGATATAGAAACGCCAGCTTTTGGATATGAAAAAAAATTAATCATTGCAAGAAATTCGGGAATACTAAAAAAAGAAGGAAAACGAAAAAATGCAGAACTTGGAAAGATAAGAGACAGATTAGCAGAATATTTAGAAGCAAATCATAAATTAATAGCTGAAAGTGTCATTTTAGTATTTGTTGAAGAAGATGTAGATAGTAAAACAAATTTATATAAAACTATTGATAAATTAGGTGTAGTTTGTCATTTTGAATATCAAAAACCAATTCAAATAGAAAAAAGAATGAAAGCCATCTGCAATGCATATAAGGTAAATATATCAGATGCAAACCTAAGATGTTTTATAGAATGCTGTGGTACGAATATGCAAGAATTAATTAATGAAATTAGAAAATTAATTGAATATGCAGGAGAAAATGGAACTATTCAAAAAGAAGACATTGATAGTTTATGTATAAAAAAATTAGAAAGTGTAATATTTGATTTAACAGATAGCTTAGGAAAAAAGGAAACAGATAAAGCCTTACAAGTTTTGAAAAATTTGATATATGCAAAAGAACCAATACAAAAAATATTAATTACATTATATAATCATTTTAAAAAATTATATCTTACAAAAATGGCTGTAAAATATAACAAAGATATCATAACAAGTTTAAATTTAAAACCAAATCAAACATTTTTAGTCAATAAATATAAAACACAAGCAAAGTATTTTGGAGAAAGAGATTTAAAAGCAATTTTGCAAAATTTAAGAGATTTAGATTATCATTATAAAGTTGGATTAATAGATTTACAAATAGGATTAGAATCTATACTTTGTAGATATTGTTCTTAAAATGAAAAAACTATAATTTAAAAATGTGAGGATAAATTATGAATCAATATGAAAGAGATAATGTAGAACAAATAAAAAAAGAAATTAAAGCATATGAAGAAAAAAGTGGCAAAATGCCTAAAGAAAAAAAGGCATATTATATTTATAGAAGAATGGGAGAAATTTATTCGTATAGAGAAGCATATGCTTTATTAGAAGTTTTGCATAATATGAAAGATTATATGAGGAAAATAGAAATATTTCAAGAAGGAACAGATGAGGATGGAGTAGCAATATGTACAGATATGAATAAGGCTTGTGTAGAATTTATGAGAGAAATGGGAATAAATGCTAAATACTTAGATGTTGAAGCTGATGAAACACAATTATATCATCCTGATGGGTGTTTTGAAGTAGAAGGAAAATATTATTTTTTTAATTTAGTACCTGACTTAATGAGAATACAAACTGGAATGAGAACTAGAAATTTTGGTACTTCACAACAAAGATTAAAAGAAAAATTTAAAAATGGTGTTCCAGATTATGATAGAGAAGATGTACTGATTAGAATGAATAAGGAAAATGATAAAAAACCTTTTACAGAAATTCCAGAAGAAACAATAGAAAAATGGGATAATGAGTTTGGATTTACATATAAAGGGCTATATACAAATGAAGTATTAGAATTGATGGAAAAAGAATGTTATGATAAAGCCTTTATGGAGGAATTTTTTGAGACAAAACAGCCAGATGAATTGGTACAACGAAAGTTTGAATTTATTATGAAATATGTAGGAATTATTAGAACAGTTAGAGAAAAAAAGATGGGAAATGTAGAGGCAGCAGACTACTATTTAAAGTTATTTGAAAAAATCATGACAAAGCAGGAATTTAATAAGTATATGACACTATGTATGGGATTTATAGAAGAAAATGAAAGAAGAAAGTTAAAGAATATAGTAATTATACAAAAGGAAAAAGAAAATGTGTATTATTTATATAATGCAGAAAAACAAATTTATGAGAAAGTAGAAACAGAAGAACTAATAAATCAAGGAATCCAATATTATAGTTATAAAAGAAAAGCAGATGTGCCAATAACAACATTAATTGATGAGAAAGAAAAAGAATTATTAGAAAGAAATAAGGAACATTCAGCAGATATTATGTTATAATGTATAATAAATCTCAATATTGCTAAAAATAAGGATAAGAATTTTTAGTAAAGGTGATTTTAAGATGAAATTAAGAAGAAATACAAGAAAAATATTTATTGTATGCATAATGACTGTATCGATTATATCTACCATTGCATATATATTTCCTAGAAATAATGAAGTAGAAGCCTTATCAAAATATGGTTCAAGAGGAGATGAAGTCACACAAATCCAAACCAAATTAAAACGATGGGGATATTATAATGGAAATATAGACGGAATCTATGGAAGTCAAACACAAGAAGCAGTTCGATATTTTCAAAGGAAAAACGGATTAACGGTTGATGGAATTGCAGGACCAAAAACATTAGCAGCAATGGGAATTACAAGTTCATCATCAGGTTCAACATCATCTTCTAGTAATAGTAGTAATGTCAATTTATTAGCTAGATTAATTTATGGAGAAGCAAGAGGAGAACCATATACAGGACAGGTTGCTGTTGGAGCAGTTGTGATGAATCGAGTAAAAAGTAGTTCATTTCCAAACAGCATTTCAGGTGTTATTTACCAATCAGGTGCATTTGATGCAGTTAGCGATGGGCAAATCAATTTAACACCAGATGCAACTGCTAAAAAAGCAGCACAAGATGCAATTAATGGATGGGATCCTAGTTATGGAGCTATTTATTATTTCAATCCATCAACAGCGACCAATAAATGGATATGGTCAAGACCAATGACTGTAACCATTGGAAGACATAGATTTTGTAAATAAGAAAAACTTGCGTTGACGATAAAAAATACAAATTTTTCATATAAAAAGAAGGGGACGGCAATACTTTTTAAGGTACGCCGTCCTTTTCTGTGTGGTCATGCAACAATCAAGAAAATCTTTCAATGCGTGGATTTAACTTTGGGATTAATCCTGAACTTTTTATGAAATTTTTCAGAAACAGAAGTAACTGAGATTCGTTTATCTCAGACTTTTCTCTGATAATCACATAATTGAATTTTCCGGATGTGATGAAGATTCCAAAGTATCCAATAACTGTTTTTTCTCCTGTAATTAAAATACGGTAGACATCATAGTCCTCTCGTAATGAAACCATAGGAAAAGGAAACAGGTCGAAATGTTGCTTTGTTTGCTGAGGTTCAGAATCGGAAACAGGAATTTCTATTGGCTGTTTAGCCTCAATAGTTTCCTTTAAAACTTTTGTGTTTTTTCTCCGTTTTTTCTTTCTACTCATAATTATACCACCCTCCTGTAGTTTTATATAAAAAAAGTATATAGATAAAATCATATAAAGTCAATAAAAATATAAAAAGGATTTGAATACAAATAAACAGTATGTTAGAATGAAGAAAGAAAAAATGTATACCTTGAGAAGGGAATGAGATTAACATGATAGATTTAGAAAAAGATGTAAAATATATAAAAGGTGTAGGACCCAATAGAGTAAAACTATTAAATAAATTAGGAATATTTACATTAAAAGATTTAATTACATATTATCCAAGAACCTATGAAGATAGAAGCAAGCCAAAAAATATTGCAGAATGTATAGATGGTGAAGAAGTATTAATTGAAGCATATGCTAGTGGCAGAGTAAGTGATGTAAGACTTAGAGGGAAAACTATGCAAAAATTGGTAATCAGAGATGAAACAGGTGTGGCAACAGCAGTTTGGTTTAATCAAAGTTATTTAAAAAATAAATTTGAGCAAGGAAAAAAATATACGTTTTATGGGAAGGTGAATAATACCTTTGGCAGAATTACCATAAATTCACCAGTTTTTGATGAGGAGGGAAAAACATCTAATACTGGAAAAATTATTCCCATATATCCATTAACATTTAGTTTGTCACAAAATACCATTAGAAAAATTATGGAAAATGCGATAAAAGAAGTAGAAGGAAATCTAGAAGAAACTTTGCCAGAATATATATTAAAAGAATATCATTTAGAAGGGATTAATGAAGCAACTAAAAGCATTCATTTTCCACAAGAATTTAAAGATTTTAATATGGCAAGAAATCGATTAGCTTTTGAAGAACTATTAACCATGCAATTGGCATTATTGGAATTAAAAAATAGTTATATGAATGAAGAAAAAGGAATTCAATTTAGTAAAGATGTTCACATGTCAGATATTATTAACAAATTACCATTTCGCTTGACTAATGCCCAAAGACGAGTCCTAGAAGAAATTGATAATAATATGGAATCTGAGAAGCCAATGAACCGATTATTACAAGGAGATGTTGGCTCAGGAAAAACGGTTATTGCCATGTGTGCAGCATATAAAGCAGTAAAATGTGGCTATCAAGCAGCTATTATGGCACCAACAGCTATTCTTGCAACACAACATTTAGAGAATTTTAAAAAGATATTTGATGAATTAGATATCAAATGTGAATTATTAATTTCAGCCATGACGAAAAAGAAAAAAACAGAATTACTAGAAAGACTAAAAAATGGAGAAATTGATATTTTAATTGGAACACATGCTTTATTACAAGAAAATGTAGAATTTAAAAATTTAGGATTAGTCGTAACAGATGAGCAACACCGTTTTGGTGTAAAACAAAGAACAACTATTGTGGAAAAAGGACAAAATCCAGATGTATTGGTTATGACAGCAACCCCAATTCCTAGAACATTGGCTTTAATATTATATGGAGATCTTGACATTTCTATTATTGATGAATTACCACCAAACAGAAAAAAGATAGATACATTTGCAGTAACCAAAGGAATGGAAGATAGAATTAACAACTTTATCAAAGTACAATTGAAAGAAGGTAGACAAGCATATATTGTATGCCCATTGGTAGAAGAAAATGAAGAACTAGATTTAAAATCAGTAGAAAAGTTATATGAAAAATGTAAAACAGAAATCTTTCCAGAATATAGAGTAGAATATATACATGGAAAAATGAAAGCCAAAGATAAAGATGACATTATGATGAGATTTAAAAATAAAGAGATTGATATATTAATTTCAACAACTGTTATTGAAGTTGGTGTAGATGTACCAAATGCCAATATTATGGTAATAGAAGATGCTCAAAGATTTGGACTAGCACAATTACATCAATTAAGAGGAAGAGTTGGAAGAGGAGAATATAAATCCTATTGTATTTTAAAATATGAAGGCAAGGGTGAAACTGTTAGAAAAAGAATGAAAGTTATGTGTGATACCAATGATGGATTTATCATCTCAGAGAAAGACTTAGAATTAAGAGGGTCTGGAGATTTCTTTGGAACTATGCAACATGGACTTCCAGAATTTAAAATTGCTAACCTATTTGAGGATATGAATATATTAAAAGTGGCACAAGAGGTAGCTATTAAAATTATTGGTAAAGATCCAAAACTAGAAAAAGAGGAAAATGCAAGATTAAAAAGACTAATTAGAGATAAGTTTACAAAGAGAATAGAGATATAATATTTGAGAAACTCGGAAGAAGGTATTGAGGGATACCTTCTTCATTTTACTATATAAAAATAAATGTGACAAAATATAAAATGTAAAAAAATGTAAATATAATACATAGTAAAAATAGAACTTTGTAAAAAATAAAAATAATTAACTGTAAAATATTGTAAAATATAAAAATATTGAAGCAGAAAACTTTAGAAACAATCAAAGCTAAGGAGGAAAATGATGACAAAAGAAGCAGGAGTAATCGCATTAAAAGAAGAAAGTGAAGCTCGGTCAATAACAGCACAATTAGGATTGTGCAGAGAGTTAAAAGGAACGCACATTATTCAAGAATTCGTCACCGGAAAAAGAAAAACAGAAAAACTAAGTGATTTAGAAGTAGAGATGGTTCTTTATGCTTGGGACAGTAGGTACTGTGTGCCAAGAGCATTGCTGACACCCGGAGAGAAGACGCAAGTGCTGGTTGATAATGTAAATTTGACAAAAGAGGAAGAAGAAAAAAATAAGGAGTTCAATAGAAGAAAAGTGAAACATATCGAAAGATATGTAAAAACAATTTTGGCTTAAAAAGGGAATAAGTCATTATTTTAGGCGTTAAGGCTATCTTAACGCCTATTGACTTTTTATAAAAAACATATTAATATATATCTATAAAATAAAAAAGGATGTCGATATATATGTTTCAACTAATTATAAAATTAATTGGTTTAATAATGGTTTTAGTGGGTGTTATTTTAATATATGATGCAAGAATTATTACAAAAAGATTTTTTGGTTTTGGAGATCAAAATGAAGGCTCAAATGGATTGAAAATATTGGGATTTCTACTAGCCATAGCAGGTGGTTTGATAATTTATTTTTCTATGTAAAATTTATAAAAACTATTGACAATAAAAATGGATTTGTGCTAATATATTTATTGTTAGTTTATATATGCGGATGTGGCGGAACTGGTAGACGCGCTGGTCTTAGGAACCAGTGCCAACGGCGTGGGGGTTCGAGTCCCTTCATCCGCACCAATAAAGGTTTTCTGACATTTCAAGAAATTGAAATCTTAGAAAACCTTTATTTTTTTCTAAGTGTTTACGCTAAAATCTGGAATCAAAGTGACAAACGGAGATGGTAAAGCTACACCATAGAAGAAAAAAGTTGTGTTTTAGAAAACATGAAGCCTTCTAAAACACAAAAAATTGAGTAAATTAAATAAAAAAATAAAAAAACAAAATCACACGATTCATACTCTCAGAAATGAGAGTATTTTTGTTGATTATCCTTTTTATTTATAATATAATATATATGAATTTATCAAAATGTAATATTCATAAAGGAGTACGAAATGAATTTAATTAAATTTTTGAAGGAATATAAATCATATAAAAGAAGGAGTGGACATAGAGCATTAATATCACAAAAAGATAAAAAAAAGAATATTATTCGATTCATTCAATTAAAACAGTTTGAGAAAGAATATTCAGATATATTATTTAAACGTTTTAGAATAATGCGTGATTTAGATGATTATCAAATGCTTATAGATGTATTT
>CALXLP010000012.1 GCA_944389225.1 uncultured Clostridia bacterium
TATCAAAAAAATTAAATGCAGCTATGGCTTAAGGCTAAATAAAGATTATGCATAGTTTTTATTGAAAGCAACTTTTTATTAATAGAAAGTTGTTTTTTGTTTGCTAAAAAACCAACTATTTTTACAAATAGTTGGTTATATGACAGCAATATAAATTCTTACTTTCTTAAAATCAATATATTCTTCTATATCTGGTACATCATCTAAATTATAGCCTGACCCAGGAATAACATTTGCATATATATAATGTGTAAAAACACCTATATCTTTAGCCTTTTTTACTGTTATCTCCTTTTCTATTTCTAATTCAAATACAAGAAAATTTTTATTCTTAATACTATATTTTTCGCTTCCTTCAAATTCTTCCTTACTTGCAATATAATATGTAACATCACTATTTTCATCATAATCATATACATTGTATTTTACAAGTCCATATGCATTTCCCTTAAAAATATCTCCCTTTGTGTATACACTTTTCCAAAAGTCTGGTGTTTTTTCTGCAAGATTGTATAATTTTGCTTTTTGACTAATTGTATAAAAATCAAAACTAACATTTTCTAATTTTTCAAACTTTAATTCTTTAGGTTCTTCACTTAATTCTTCAAATGTTAATATTGGAAAATATTTTATATTATCTTTATTTTTATGAATATCTTTGGGCAAAAATCCCATCATTTTTTTAAATGCTCTAGCAAACGCTTCACCTGAGTCATATTGATATTTTATTGCTACATCTAACACTTTTTCATTATTTTCTAGCAAATCAATTGCGGCCATGCTTAGTCTTCTTTTTCTTATATATTCTGCCAATGTTATATTTGTAACAAAACTAAATATTCTATGAAGTGTATATTCATTTACCGCTAATATTTTTGCTAACTCTTTATACTCAATTTCTTCTGTTAAGTTTTTTTCTATGTATTCTACCAATTCTTTTAATCGATTATTATTCCCTATATACATATTTCTTCCCCATTTTTCATTTTCAATTCTATTTTATTATATCATTCTTTTTCTTATCGTTCAATCATTCCTAAAATAAATGGCTAAAACTTCCATTGTTTTTACTATTCTTTCATGTTACGATAAATATATATTTTATGAATAGAGGTGTTTTATTTATGATTAAAATATTAATACAAAATTATAAGAATTTGGATAAAAAGATATCACATATTTTGAAAATTGGTCTTTCTTTTTCTTTCATCATTTGTTTACTTTCAGCAATGGTTTTACTTACATATATGCTATTTTTTACATATCCAATTATTTATTATATAGGAATTTTAGGTATCGTATTGGGATTAAACTCTGCTATGAGTTTTATTATTTCAGCTACGATTATTGATGATGTAAAAAAGGAAAGTTTTTAAAAGTCTTAGAATATATGCTCTAAGACTTTTTTATATTTTTTATTTCAAAATAGGATATCCTTTTTCTTTTAGTTTCCAATAATCTAAATCTTCACCCTCTAATTTAAATGTATTTAGGTCATTTACAAACTCTTGACTTTGCATATAACTTTTTTCTAAAAATTTAGCATTAATGTAATCATCATTAATTTTCTCTCCATTAACCAGGCAAGACCAGCCTGATGTACCTACCTTTAAATCTAATTCTGAAAGAATATATGAATTTTTTATTTCTAAACTTGCAGAAACCATACTTCTAAATAAGCCATATATACCTCCCGTATTCCCATTTGCTTGTCCTAACTTTTCTGTCACACTTATTTTTCCAGTATTATAACAATTATATATTTTTCCATTACTATATCCGGCACCATCGCTATTTAAGTATCCTATCATACCACCTGCATTACCATTTCTAGTTTCTACCATTGCTTGATTCGAAGAATTATATATATATACTTCTTGATTCGAACTATCATTTGGCGCATACGCACAACCTACTATTCCACCTACATTAGTAGAGTTTTTTCCTAATATATTTCCTAAATTTTCGCAATTAATTATTTTTAATTCCTTTCCATACTCGTAATAACCTATAATTCCTCCTGCTCCTCTTCCTTCACCATGTATATTACACTTATTTTTCAATCTTACACAAGTAACATTTAAACTTCCGATGCCAATTATTCCTCCTGCTGAATTCCCTAATATATTTCCTGATATTTCTAGATTACTAATTTCTGCATTCGATACACCTGAGAATAATCCTACATTTTTTGTCGTGCCAGTATAATCTATATAAATATTATCTACTTTATAATCTTGCCCATTAAAGTGTCCTGAAAAATTTGCAATTGGTTTAAATCCTTTTCCTGTTTGCATCTCCTGTATTAAAGAATCAGTTACATTGTCTTCATTCACATCTCCATAATCTATTCTTTCACTATCAGCATATGAATATTTAGATTTAAAATTTAAATTTCTACATAATATTATTTCAGAATTTAGATATGTATTATAATTATCATACCATTCAAGCAAATCTTCTATACACCATATCTCATATGGTTTTTCTTCACTTCCATCTAATGTTTCTCCATCCTTTCCAGTTGTAATATCTCCTGGATTTTTATCTTTAATAATATCTTGTGCTTCTCCTACATTCCCATCCTTATCCACCATATAATATCGATTAGATTCATTAAATACAACTTCAAATTCATCGCCTATATCTGTTGCTTCTGTTTTTCCTTCTCCTGTTTCTCTATTTAATTGTTTTTGCAATTCACTTTCTTCAATGTTTCCATACTTATTATTCCCCATTGCTTGTACTGTTGCTTTTTCTACTATCTCTTTTTCATTAGCAATCTCTGTTTCTTCTTTTGCTCGTCCTGCATTTCCTATAATCCCATTATCTCCTGTTATCGCACTTATGGTAATTCCAGCTAAAATTAATAATACGATTATTGTAATAACTAAAGCCAACAATGTGATACCTGTTTCATTTTCTTTTTTCATCATACCTCTCCTTTTCCTTTGTTTTTACACAATTCATCCACTCTAGGTTGTTTCTTTTAGTTTTTTACTTAAAGAAATTTTTAAATTCGCAAAAGCATTGTAATCATTAGCTTTGTATTCTTTTACTTTTTCTTTTCTTATTTATTTTTGCTCATAAATTTCCTTTCAGCTTTTTTACAATTTTTATTGATATTTAAATCATTTATTGATATAATTTGAATAGTTTTTAGGTCTTAGAGTAAAAAACTCTAGGATTTTTTTATGTATATTTCTTGACAAAATTACATAAACTGTGTAAAATAGTAGTTAACATTTTAAAATATGTTTGCGTTTGTACAATGAAAGCAGTTAGAAGTTACTTTTAGAGAATAAGGGTCACCGGCTGAAAGCCCTTTAAGGTCAACCTAAACTTGTGAAACACATTGGAGCAATTTTTAATAAAGTGGAAAATTAGATGGATACATACATTTATTTAATTTTCAAGCTGGGTGGTACCGCGGATTTATTTCGTCCCTGCAATTTTGCAAAGGGCGTTTTTTTGTACCCTTTTTCGGTACAAATTATGCTCTAACAAATTTAAAGTAGGTAAAGTTGAAAAATAATTACAATTTTGGCGTCGTCAAACTTCATTCGAAATTTAATCAACGTACACAAGTACGCCTCATAAATTTCAAACTCGTTTTCCTAGCCAAAATTTAATTCTTTTCCAACTGGATTTATACCTTAAGAAAGGAATGAGTAAATATGAATGAGTACAGAACACACAACTGTAACGAAATCACATTAGATGATGTGGGAAAACAAGTTAGAATTAGTGGATGGGTTCAAACCATCAGAGATTTAGGAGGTTTGGTTTTCTTAGATATTCGTGATATGTATGGAATTACACAAGTTGTTACTTCAGGAAAAGCTGAAGATGTGGATTTTGCTTCACATATTCCAATTGAATCTACAGTAACTGTATATGGTACAGTAAAAAAACGTGATGAAGAAACCATTAACCCAAAACTAAAAACTGGTTTGGTAGAAATTCGAATTGAAGATATTAAAATTTTAGGTAAAAGAACACAAAATCTTCCTTTTGAAATTAATACAAATCAAGAAATTAGAGAAGATTTAAGATTACAATATCGTTTCTTAGATTTACGAAATGATCGATTAAAAAACAATTTAATATTAAGAGCTAATGTTATTCAATTTTTGAGAACAGAAATGATTGAGCAAGGATTTTTAGAAGTCCAAACTCCAATCCTTACAAGTTCTTCACCAGAAGGTGCTAGAGATTATTTAGTTCCAAGTAGATTACACCCTGGAAAATTTTATGCTCTACCACAAGCCCCTCAACAATTTAAACAATTATTGATGGTTTCTGGTATTGATAAATATTTTCAAATTGCACCATGTTTTAGAGATGAAGATGCAAGAGCTGATAGAGCTCCTGGTGAATTCTATCAATTAGATATGGAAATGAGTTTTGCAACACAAGAAGATGTATTTCAAGCAATAGAGCCTGTTATTTACAACACATTTAAAAAGTTTTCTGATAAAGAAATTGCAGAATATCCATTTCCAAGAATTCCATATAAAGAGGCTATGTTAAAATATGGAACAGATAAACCTGACTTAAGAAATCCTTTAGAAATTGTTGATGTTACAGATGTTTTTGAACATGTAGATTTACGTGCTTTCCAAGGAAAAATTGTTAGAATTATTTCTACACATGATGTAGCTGACCAACCAAGAAGCTTTTTTGAAGGTATGACAGATTATGCTATAAAAGATTTAAAAGCCAAAGGATTAGCATGGCTAAGAATTTTAGATGATGAAAGTTTCCAAGGACCTATTGCCAAATTCATACCTGATGATGCTAGAATTGAAATGTGCAAAAGAACCAATTCAAAACCAGGAGATTGTTTATTCTTTATTGCTGAAGTTCCTGGTGTTGTTGAAACTTTATCTGGACAAATTAGAGATGAACTTGGAAAAAGACTTGGTCTAATTGATAACAATGTTTTCAAATTTTGTTGGATTATTGATTTTCCAATGTTTGAACTTGATGAACATGGAAAAATCAGCTTTAGTCACAACCCATTTTCTATGCCACAAGGTGGTTTGGAGGCATTAGAAAATGAAAATCCATTAGATATTTTAGCTTATCAATATGATATTGTATGTAATGGAATTGAACTTTCTTCTGGTGCTGTTAGAAACCATGATATAGATATCATGTTAAAAGCCTTTACAATGGCTGGCTATACAGAAGAAGAAGTAAAAAATAAATTTGGTGCTTTATATAAAGCCTTTCAATTTGGTGCTCCACCACATGCTGGTATTGCACCTGGAATTGACAGAATGCTTATGTTATTATCTGATTCTGACACCATTAGAGAGGTAATTGCATTCCCATTAAATAGTAAAGCTCAAGACTTAATGATGGGTGCACCAGGTAATGTCAGACGTGATCAATTACGAGATGTTCATATTATCGTTGATGAAAAATAACGTTATATACGTAAAAGAGACTTCGCAATGAAGTCTCTTTTTCATATATTCATATATTTATATATACATTAATCTAATTATTTTTTGTTTACTAAATCTTTTAATGCTTTACCAGCTTTGAATACTGGAGCTTTTGATGCAGGTATTTTGATTTCTTCTTTAGTTTGTGGGTTTCTACCTTTTCTAGCTGCTCTTTTTCTTACTTCGAAAGATCCAAATCCAACTAATTGAACTTTATCTCCTTCTTTTAAAGCATTTGTTACAACTTCTACGAATGCATTTACTGCTTCTTCAGCTGCTTTTTTTGTGTCACCTGTTTTTGCAGCTACTGCTGCGATTAATTCAGCTTTGTTCATTTAAATTACCTCCTATAAGTATAATGTTATGTACTTTTATTGCTTAGAACGGCAATAAATGTACTACTATATAAATTTATTCGCCAAAAATATATAAAATCCTTCTTTTTTTCTGAAATTTTAATATATTTTTAACTTTTCTAATATCATACAAATTTTATCTCCTGCAGGTAGCATTTTTATTTCTTGCTTTGAAAATACATGTAATACAACCACTGCCAATGCATAGATAATGATTGCAGATATTATTGCTATTATTGTAGCCAAAGTTTCTGTAATTATTCCTAAAAGTGAAGAATATATAAAATATGAGCAAATTCCCATAATGATTGTTGCTAGTATTGGTTTTATAACAAATCTTCTTACTCCTAATTTCAATTTTATTGTTCTCTTTAAAGCTGTGATTGATATCATAAATGCCACTAAATGACATGCTACTGATGCGATAGCCGCTCCATTAACACCTATTGAAGGTATTGGAACTAAAATTAAGTTTAAAATCAATTTAACAATCACACCGGCATCCTAAAGCAATTGCTGGTACTCTTAATTTTCCATATCCCTGTAAAATAGAGTTGATTGTTTGATCTAATATTGTAAAAATAATTGTTAATGCACTAATTTGTAAGACTAGTGTTCCTGAACTTGCATTTGGATATAATAAATTTAATATTGGTCCAGCAAATATACACATTCCCACTGTACATGGAAGTCCAATTAGCATGGACATTAATAATGTAAATGTTGATTTTTGTTTTATTGATTTATAATCTTTTATTGCTTTAGCTGCTGATATTGCTGGAACTAATGCCGTCGCGAAGGCAACATTAAATGATAATGGTAAACTTGTTAAAGTATCTACCTTTCCTCCTAAGATTCCATATTGTGTAACAGCCATATCTTCACTCATAAATTGTTTTAGACTTCTTACAACTGTAAAAGAGTCTATGTTTTTATTTAATGAAGACATAATGGCTGTCAATGCGATTGGAATAGAAACTAACAAAATCTTTTTTACAATATTTCTAACTCTTTCATATTTATAATTAACAGTTTCTCTTATTTCTGAAGCAATTTCTTTTCTTCTCGTTTTATAGAATAAATATAAATATCCAAATCCTACAAATGTTGCAAGTGTTGTAGCAAGTGTTGCTCCTCCTGCCATCCATACAGTGGATGTATTAGAAATAATAGCAACAATTTCTACTAATATAATGGTAAGTGTTGTTTTAAAAATTTGTTCCAATGTTTGTGACCTTGCTGTTACTTTTAGGTTTTGTCTTCCGTTAAAATATCCTCTCATAACTGATGAAATTGCCACAAAAAATACGGCTGGTGATAATGCTACCATTGTCATCTCTGCATCTGGAATTTGTAACCATTGATTTGCAATTAAACCTGCTCCAAAAAATAGCATTAAACTTCCAATTAAACCAATAACCGCAAAAGTAGCAAATGCAATTTTAAAAATTCGATAAGCACCTTTATGGTCACCTACTGCTACTCTTTCTGATACTAATTTTGATATAGCATTTGGTACACCTGTAGAAGAAATGGTTAATAATACTGCATAAATTTGATAACTTGCTGAAACAATTCCATTTCCTTGATCTCCAAATCCTTCTCTATTTGTTAAATATAAATTATATACAAGTCCAAGCAGTTTTATTAGCAATTGTGAGAATATCAATGTAATAATCCCCTGCATAAAAGTTTCTTTTTTCCCTTTAGAAACTTTTTTTTCTGCTGTATCTGTCATTTAATCCCTCCTGTTTTCATACATGATTTTTATTTATATATCGTTTACTTATGTACAAACTATAATATTATTTTTTCTTTTTTACGGCTTCTTTTTTGTTATTTTATATATGTTTCTTTTTAATTGTACGAATTAATTATAAATTTAATTACTAAATTATTCAATACTTTTGAATTTTTTTCTTAAAATTATTGACATTTTCGCTTTTTTGTATTAAAATTATTTAGCAATTATATATTTATTAGTTAGATATGATTTAAATATAAAATCTCTCCCCGGTGGTTTTAGATTTAAATTTCATATATAAAATTTATAATAATAGGAGGGTATTATCATCATGAATAATACAACATATAGCGCAAAAGCAAATGAAGTAGAAAGTAAATGGTATATTATTGATGCAGCCAACAAACCACTTGGTAGAGTTGCTACAGAAGCTGCAAAATTATTAAGAGGAAAACACAAACCAACATACACACCTAATATTGATATGGGTGATCATGTTATTATCCTTAATTGTAAAGATGTTATCTTAACAGGTAACAAATTAAATCAAAAAGTTTATAGACATCATTCTGGTTATATTGGAGGAATGAAAGAAGTTCCTGCAAAAGTAATGCTTGAAAAAAATCCTGAAAAAGCTATGACATTAGCTATCAAAGGAATGTTACCACATACATCTTTAGGTAGAAAAATGGCTAAAAAATTAAGAGTTTATGCTGGTAGTGAGCATGAAAACCAAGCACAAAAACCAGAAGTATGGGAGGTAAAATAATATGGCTAAGAAAGAAAATGTAGTTTTTTATGGTACAGGTAGAAGAAAATCTTCAGTAGCAAGAGTTAGACTTGTTGAAGGTAATGGAAAAATAACAATCAACGGTAAAGATATTGATGAATTCTTCGGATTAGAAACTTTAAAAGTTATCGTTAGACAACCATTAACAGTTACAAATACAACTTCTAAATATGATGTTATTTGTACAGTTAAAGGTGGAGGATTCACAGGTCAAGCTGGAGCAATCAGACATGGTATTGCTAGAGCTTTAAATGAAGCTAATCAAGAATACAGACCAGCTTTAAAATCAAATGGATTCTTAACAAGAGATCCTCGTATGAAAGAAAGAAAGAAATACGGTCTTAAAAAAGCTCGTAAAGCTCCACAATTCAGTAAAAGATAGAAAATATCAAACCTCAGAAGTTTCAAAACTTCCGAGGTTTTTGTTATTCGCTTCTTTTATTCAAGAAATCTATGTAAGTATTGAAATTAACACATCCCTATTTTTAATCTGTTTTCTTCTTAATTATCATATATACATAATATACATACAATAGCTTTCACTTACTATTATACTGCATCTTTACAAATTTATTTATTATTTCTATATCATCTATTCTATTTATCCCAAAACATTTTTTACCTAAATCCTTTATTGAAGCCCCACAATGATATAATTCTTTATTATCTATAATAATAAATCTATCATGGAATTTATCTGTTATGGCTACCTTTAAAACGGGATATTCTTTATTAAATTTTTGTATATCCAATTTTGAAATATTACTATTTTTTGAAGTCAATATTACTACTTCTACATTTTTATTTTTCTTTACTAATATCTTTAAAATATTATCATCTATATAATTATCAATTATTATAATTTTATTTATAGCTCTTTTTATAATATCTATTACTAGACTATATGCATCATATATTTGACCTTCAAAAAAAATTTTCTGCTTAAACTCTTCTTTCTTTAGCAAACTATCAAATATTTCATCAAATTTTTTATCATGTTCTAATAATTTGTATTCCACATTTGTTAATCTTTCAAATATTTGCGAATTTGAAAATATAAATTTTCTCATTTCAATAAAGGCTCTTATTATACTAATACTAACTTGAACAGCAATATCATTTTTTAATACGCCTGCAAGCATTGATATTCCCTGCTCAGTATAGACATATGGTAAATACTTTCTTGTAACTTTTCCATTATTAACTTTTTTATCTAAGGTTCCAAATTGGAACCTTAAATTTTTAAATTCATCATCAGTTAATTGAAAACAAAAATCTTCTGGAAATCTCTCAATGTTTCTTTTCATTGCCTTATTTAGATTTTTAGTTTCGTAGTGATATAGCATAGCTACATCACTATCTAACATTACTTCTTTTCCTCTTATTGTATATATTAAATTTTTTATTTCTTCAGTATTTATTATTTTCAATTCATTTTCCATATTTTCACATCCTTTTTACTTGTGTATATTGTAAAACATCTGTTTGTATTTGCCAATACTTTTTATATTTTTTCATAATTTTACAAAATATGGTTATACTTTACAATAAAAAACTCTATTTAAGTCTAGTACATAATAAACTTATAATATACAAAAAGTCCTCTAAATATTGGTATTTCAACCTTTGAAATTTAGTAAAAGATAGAAAATATCAAAACTCAGAAGTATTAAAACTTCTGAGTTTTTTGTTATTTATTTATGTATTTTTACCATTTTATAAATACAAATCCATATCATCTTCTGCTGCAATAACTTCTATGTTATATTTTTTACTTAACTCTTTTGCAATTTCTGTTGGATTTTCGCTTAATATATGCCTATTAAAATGTGTTATTACTAATTTAGTTGGTTGTATTATTTTTATAAATTCTTCTACTGCCGGTATATCTAAATGTTTTGCTTTCTCTTTGTTATTGATATGATAAGCCACATTCATGATTAAAATGTCACAATCTTTATAAGAGTTTAATAGTTCTGAAAAATATTTTGTATCTGTCACAATCCCTATTTTATTCTTGCTAGTTTTTATTGTAAATCCATAACATTCTACTCCATGGTCATGTGGTATAGAGGCGGTTATTTCTAGATTTTTTATTTTATATGTTCTATTTGCTTCTATCGTTTCTATCTTTTCAGGAAAATTTTCCAAATATGGTTGTAAAATTTTATTATCAATTGCTTGTTTTGGTACTATTACACTTCCTCTTTTTTCTCTTCCACCATTTGTCATTAATTCTATAAATATATTTAAATCATTGGCATGGTCTATATGAACATGTGATACGATAATTCCATTAATTGTTTCTTTATTCCCATATGTATGAATATATTTATAAAATGTATTAATTCCAGGATCAAAAACAATATGTGTATCATCAATATTTATGTATAGCCCTCCTGCTGACCTTATATTTTTAAAAATAATATCTTTATTTCCTGTTGTTCCAAAAAAGTGAATATAGTCCATTTGGTTCTCCTTTTTATATTTCTTGTATTGTTCTAAAATCATTACTATTATACTCTAATTATCCTACATTTTCAATACTTATAGTTGCTTCTGAAACATAACTCGCTACAGTTCAGTGTAGAATTCCTGGGAAGATATATATTCTATTTTAAGCAGGTTTCGTGGGGACCGACACGCTACATACTGTTAATCAATCAACGACAGTCCCGTGGGAGTTGATTGATGTACAGTATGTAAAGTGTTGGGATAGCGAAAAATATAATATATATCTTCCCAGGAATTCTACACTGAACTGCAACTACATGACAAAATATTTTATGTTCTTTTTTACCTTTGCCTAAATCTTCTATTTACCATATTCCAATTCACAATATTCCAAAATGCTTGGATATACTCTGGTCTTTTAGTGTGATATTGTAGATAATAAGAATGTTCCCACATATCTAAAACCAATAATGGTTTGCATCCCCACAATGTTAAATTTTGATGTTTTTCGCATTGTAAGATTTCTAATTTAGACCATTTAGGAACCCATACTAACAAACACCATCCGTGAAGCTTCTACTGTTTTGCTTGCTTCTGTGAATTGTTCTTTAAAGATTTCATAACTTCCAAAATCTTTTATAATTTGTTTCATCAGTTCTATATCTGGCTCTGTTGGAATGGCTGGACCCATATTTTCAAAAAATAGCTCATGTAAAATTGCACCAGATCCATAAAAACTTAAATCTTTTTCTAAACATTTGATATTAGAAAAATCTTTTTTTCTCTTGCTAACTTTAATTTTTCCTCTGTTTTATTTGTATTATCTACATACCCTTTATATAAAATATTGTAATGTAAGTCTAATGTTTCTTTGGAATAATATGGCTCTAATGCATTTAACGGATATGGTAATTCAATCATTTTTAACATAAAAAAACCTCCTAAAATAGTATATTCTATCTTAAAAGGTTATATACATCT
Source organism: uncultured Clostridia bacterium (assembly GCA_944389225.1). GTDB lineage: Bacteria > Bacillota > Clostridia > TANB77 > CAG-508 > CAG-269. The sequence goes on from CALXLP010000012.1 coordinate 11,782, forward strand.
ATTCTACAAATTCATACACATCATTTGTACCAATTCCTTCTATATTATAATAGGTATTTGGAACGGTTCCGATAATGACATTTTCCATAATTAATACTTGATTTGTAATGTCTTTGGTAATATCTTTAAATGGTGTGAGGATACTTACTTCACATTTTACTTGTAAATAAATTCTATGAAGAGTTTGATTAATCCCCTGTGCCTCAAATTCACTTCTTAAATCTGTTTCTACATTTCCTACTGTTGATATCCTTATCTTAATCCCCGGTCCTCTTCCTGCTAATAGTTTGATACCCGTAAAACTTCCTAAAGCAATTTGAATATCTTGCCTTCCCTGTTTATTAATTTCTTCTTGTATTTTGATTGCTACATCAGAAATGATTTCATTAATGGGAATGACATTGGATTTTATCATCGTCACATTTCCATTTGCGTCTTTTTCTACAGTAAATAACTCATCATAACTATGTTCTGTCATAACATTTGTTGCCTGTTCATTTGATATGATTGTGGCTAAACTTTTTGCTTCATTTTCACATAATGTATCAAAAATAGGATTGACAGCATCTAACATAAGTTTTGCAGATATAACAATGGCTGTGATAAAAATTATTATCATAGCCAATTTTCTTTTATGTTTTACATTCGCAAATATATTGGGAATTCGTATTTTTGTTCTTGAATAAATTTTAGGCATAATTTATCATAGGAGCCTGCTCGCTACTCATGCCTTTTCTTTTATATCTTGGTATAAATAATTTTTGTCCTGGATAGATAGTATTTTCATCTTCAATTCCATTTACTCTAGCAATATCATCTACTGTACTTCCAAACATTTTCGCAATCTTCCATAAAGAGTCTCCTTTTTTCACAATATACATGATAATACTATAATCTTGTTCTTCTCTTTCTCCAGTTGTTTGTACTTCATCAATTGTATTAATATTGACATTTTTATCTAACATTGTATGCATTCTCATTTGCACATTCGCTAATACTTCTCCTCCCTCTTGAATAATAAAGTCTTGAGCGCCAATTTCTATATTTGTACGTATATTTAAGTTATCTCCATCACTAATGTTGTCAAGATTATATTCAAAAGGTATTGTTTCTTTTTTAATTAAGATTTGTAAATCTTCTCCCATCAACATGAATCTTAATTCTAGTTCTCCATTATAGATAATTCTGTCTCCCATAATATTTTGCTTTATGATATTAGGAACAACATCCACATCGACAATATTTCTGCCTTGTAATTCTTCCATTCTTAATCTTTCACTAATATCTCTTGTTTCTACAATTTCTCTTTTTCCTGTAATCGTTCTTACTGTTTTCTTGTTAAATTCAATGTTTTCAGATGGACTATATAAATCTTGAATCACATGAATTGTTTTTTCCTCATACGCAGTTGCTGTCACACTGATTTCCATCTCAATATATACAGAATGTTCTTCTACAGAATTTGGTTTTACAAGGATGTTTCTAATTTCATAATTTGTATCACATATATTTCCTTCATTGACATCTTGGATATCTACAAAACCGATAATTGGTATTGTCGCCATTGTTTTATTGATTCTATTATCTTCTGTTAAATATACTATTTTAACTTCTGCCTCTGCTTTTGTCAAAACTTTGTTATAACTAATTTTTATATCTTTATTTCCTATATTTACATTCAATTTTAAAATCTCTACTAAGTTATCAATATTATCTATTGCAATATTTTCTTTGGCATATATTTTTGTTTCTCCGCCTCCTATTAATGAATTCACTGATAATTGTTCTTGTAACATCTTGATTTCTTCTGTATTTTCCAAACTATTTACAATTGAAATTTCTTCTTTAGAATACACTTCAATGGTTAATTCTATTGTTGCTTTAATCGATATTTTTCGTTCATTAACGACTTTTGCTTCTATTTCTTTAATATTTGTACATACATTACTTTCCATTTCACTTGTCATATTAGGAATATTAATAACTTCTGATAAATCTAAACTAGTATTAATTCCTCTTGTTCGTTCTTGACTATCATCTGTCATATACATGATATATGTATCTACATTACCCTCTATTTTTATTTTCTCATCTATGATTTCTTTTTTATAAATACATGCTACCCCACTTGTACAAATGATATTTAAAACATCTGGTTTTGCATCTGGTACGATCATATCACCTTCTACAAATACAATTTCTTTTCTAGTTGCTACTTTTTTATTCACACTCAAATTTTCTTTTATTGTATTTACAACCATTATTTACCTCCTTATCATTTTTCTTTATTTTATATATATGAAGGTAAATGATGATTTATAACAAAAAAAGAAAACCTTTTCAAGTTTTCCCTTTCGTATAGTCTTAAAATTCTGTTGTTTTTTTCTTCTTCATGTTAACTGGTGGTGGTATTAATGGACTATATGAATCTCCATCAAATACTTCAACCTCTACTGTTCTTGTTAAAACATCTGTATAACTATATGTTACATTTCTATTATTTTCCTCATATTTTACTACAAAAATATTTGGATATGCTTTTTCTATTGTAGCTTCTTTTTCAAAGGCTTTACTTCTACCTAAAGACCCTTTGACAATTATCTTTTGCCCCACTTTCTCTAAGATGTCAGTTTTTAGATTTGCTATGTCATTTTTACAAATCATGCTATCACCTACTCCCTTAAGATAGCTTGATTATAGCATTTTGAGGGGAAAATGTCAAAAAAAGGATATTGTTGTAAAACCATGAAACCACTTGATTTTAGGCACTTTCATTGATTTTTATTTCCAATATTACTTTTGTGTTACAGTTATGTTACAATCATGTTTCATTTGATAATCTTATACATTTTTCCGTTTGCTCCTATACCACTAACACCTTGTTTTCCATCTCTTAATTCATTTTCTATATCTTCAATTGTTATATATTTATATCTCTCTGTGACTGCTATTTTTTCAGCTACAATTAATGGATCTATAAAATCTATTAAAATTCTTCCTGGTGAAGATGCAAAATTAGCTCCTGCACAAATCAATGCTTCAAAATAACTTTGACAAGCACCTGCAAATATGACTAACTTTTTGTTGGTTTCTTTATCATATTTTCTTGCTTCCTTAACCGTTTCTATAAAATATTTTGAATTACGATAATTATATAGGTCATCATATCTTGAATTTTTCTTTATCATTCCATCATGTCCTGTTATGACTAATATGTCTGGTTGATATATTTTTAAAAGGTTATATACCACTTTGGGTTGCTTATATTCTGGTATATTTTTTACAATGGCATTTAATCCTAATTTTTTATAATAACGATATGATTTTTCACTATATTTTTTATCCCCATCTAAATGCAAAATCTTTCCTGTTATTGTATATTTATTTCTATTTTCTTCTACTTTATCTAATTGACTAAATTGATCTTCTATTCTTCTTTGTATTGTATTTAAATCTCTTTGTATTCTTTCTTCACTTACTTTTTCTAAATCACTTAATTTGCTATCAGCTTCTACTCTTTCTATAATTCCAATCAAAATAGCAATCTGCCCTGCTTTTGTATCTATTATATTTTTTACACGAAATAAAATATCTTTATTATATGATTTTCTTCCTACTATATCACCAATCTTTATCTTTTCCATATGAATACCACCTTAAAAGTTAAGCTATTATATTCTATGTCGATTTTTGTAAATTGGTGATTTTTTACATATAAAAAAACTGATATTAATATCCTATGTTTCTCAGATTTCATTTTACACTTTGTTTTGGTGTAAATGACTATATTTTAATTTGGTTGCCATCCCTCCTCTTATATGTCTTTCCGCCTTATTTTCATCTAAGACTTTTCTTACCTCATGTGCCAAACTTGGATTGATTTTTTTTAATCTTTCTGATACATCTTTATGTACTGTACTTTTGCTTATTCCAAATTTTTTTGCTGCACCTCTTACTGTATCTTTTGAATCTATGATATATTGTGCAAGCTGAGTTGCACGCTCTTCTATTGATACACCTTTCATTTATTCTAACTCCTTCTATTTAGAATACTTTTGTTTAATTGTATTCTCATAATAGAATTGTTAGAACTTATGATTTAGATAATAAGAACTTGACCCGACATAGCTATCAAAGCTTACATCCTTATTTTCCTAAATCCTTGTTGTATTTGGCAAAAAAAGTGGACATCATGAAATTAAATTTCTAATGTCCCTTTATATACTTATTTTTTTATAATATCTTTAATTACTTCTCCTGCGATAATCATACCAGCAACAGATGGAACAAAAGATATACTCGCAGGTGTTCTGGATTCCACATCATGTTTGATTGGTTCTTCCTTAGAATATAAAACTTTTAAATCCTGTATGCCTCTTTTCTTTAATTCTTTTCTCATTACCTTTGCGAGTGGGCATACTGATGTTTTATAAATATCTGCTATTTCAAATTTAGTTGGATCTAATTTATTTCCTGTCCCCATACAAGAAATAATAGGAATTTGCTTTTCCTTTGCTTTTTGGATTAATTTTAATTTTGTTGTAATGGTATCTACAGCATCCACCACATAATCTATGGTATTGTCTATCAGTGTTTCTTCTCCATTTTCTATGTTTTGAGGTATATAGGTTTCTACATTTACCTTAGGATTGATGGATAAAATTCTCTCTTTCATACAATCTACTTTTAATTTTCCTATATTTGAAATGGTTGCATGAATTTGTCTATTTAAATTACTAGGTGCAATCACATCATTATCTACTAAAATGATATTTTCTACGCCTGCTCTTACCAATCCTTCAACAACAAATGAACCTACACCACCTATTCCATATACAATGACTTTGCTATTTGCTAATTTTTGTATATTGTCTTTTCCAATTAATAATTCTGTTCTTGATTTCCATTCCTCTTCCATTTGTCTCTTCTTTCTTATTCTTTATTTTTTAATTCTAGAAGTTTATTATATAATTTTTCACTATATTTTTTTTGTAAATATAATCTTGCTACTTTTTTTACAATTTGCATATTGGCGATACTTCCATCTTTAAATTCTAGTCTTATCTTATAACTAATTAAGCCTTTTCTCAATTTTTTTATTTTTAAATCTTCAAATTTTACAAAAAATCCATTTGTTATCGCTTTATTTGTCAATTTTGATAGTTCAAAGAAATATAATTTTTCGTCGTCAAAATATAAGATATACTGTATATAGTTTGAAAAAGAAAACAATCCATACAACACGTATTCTCTTGCTGTAGGAATCATTTGTGCTAACAAATAATTTTCTTCTTTCAAATGATTCTTTTTCAAAAATTCTCTAATGGTTTCCCCATTAAATTTCTCTAAATGAAATTCTTTTATAGATATTTTTTCTCCTTCTATAAATATTTCACTATCTGTTTCATCTATTACCATATTTTCTTTTAATTTTTTTATTGATTTCTTTGCATTAAAAAATCCAATGATTGCACCAATAGCATATATCACTGCCATAATAACATTAAATCTAAAATTGAAAAAATATACTAATATATATATTACAATCGTTATAATTGTAAAATATCTATTTAATGTTTCTTTAAATAATACCTTTTTACTTTTTTTAGCAATCTTTCCTGCTATTATTCCTCCTAATACAGGTGATAAAAATAGCATGATAAAAGTTGGAATATAGGCACCATTGGTGGCATATAGAACTATAATTGTACAAATCATTAATAATTCTGTAAATACAATTAATGCTGCTCCATATCTTAATAAAAAAGAACTTTGTGTTGTTTCTATTGTACTCAACTCCTTTTTTGTTTTTTACTATTTTATACTATTCTAGTTGGTTTGTAAATACTTTTCTAGGGATCCTAACTTGATTATTCATCCTTCCTATTATATAATTAATTTATTAGAAACATATAAATAAAAGGAGTTTTACATGTTAAGAATTCACAATATAAAAATTAGAGAAAATATATCCGATGAAAAATTAATTGAGTTTGTTCTTCACAAATATCATATTCATCCTTCTGATATGCTAGAGTGGAATATTTTTAAAAAATCAATTGATGCTAGAAAGAAAAATGATATAGTTTTTAATTATACTATTGATATTCAAGTAAAAGATGAATCTAAATATTCCCATCTTCAAAAAGTGGAAATATCAGATATTGAACAGGATATAAAAAATCATATTCAAATGGATTTTTTAAATAGTTTGAAAACTTGTCCTTCACCTATCATTGTTGGAGCAGGTCCTGCTGGTTTATTTTCTGCTTTAACACTTGTCCAACATGGCATTGCCCCTATTATTATTGAACAAGGAAAAACAGTTGATGATAGAAAACAAGATGTAGATTGTTTTTTACATGATAAACAATTAAATCCTTTTTCCAATGTCCAATTTGGTGAAGGTGGTGCAGGTACTTTTTCAGATGGAAAATTAACAACCGGAATTCACAATCCTTTATGTCAAAAAGTTTTAAAAGAATTTGTGAATTTTGGTGCGCCAAAAGAAATTCTATATTTATCTAAACCACATATCGGAACAGATAAATTGATTGATATTATTCGAAATATGAGAAACTACATAATATCAAAAGGTGGTAAATTTTATTTCAATACAAAATTTATTAATTTTACTGTTAAAAACAATATGATATGCTCTGTATTACTAAAAAATTTAGAAGATCATACAAATTTTGAACTTGCAACCCATCATTTAGTTTTAGCTATTGGACATAGTTCTAGAGATACTTTTGAATTACTATATCAAAATGGAATTATGATGGAAAAGAAAAACTTCTCAGTAGGTGTGAGAATTGAACATCTTCAAGAAATGATTAATCAAGCACAATATGGAGAAAATCCGAAATTACAATTACCTCCTGCTGAATATAAATTAGCATATCATTCGCCAAATGGTCGATCTTGCTATACATTTTGCATGTGTCCTGGAGGAACTGTTATTGCCTCTTCTAGTGAAAAAAATACAATTGTTACAAATGGTATGAGTACCTATTTAAGAAATGGTAACAATGCCAATTCTGCTTTATTAGTCAATGTAACACCAGAAGATTTTGCAGATTCCTCTCCTTTATCTGGTATCTATTTTCAAAAAGAGTTAGAAGAAAAAGCATTTATCTTAGGTGGTTCTAATTATTATGCACCTATCCAAAAAGTAGAAGACTTTTTAAATAATCAAAAATCTTCTACCATTGGTCTTGTTATTCCTTCTTATTTACCTGGAACAACCTTATCAAATTTAAATGAAATTCTTCCAGAATTTGTTTCTTCTACTTTAAAAGAAGGCATTTTATATTTTGATAAAAAATTAAAAGGATTTGCTCATCCTGATAGTATTTTGACTGGTGTTGAAACTAGAAGTTCTTCACCTGTAAAGATACCTAGAAATACTAAGTTTGTATCCAATATAGATGGAATCTATCCTTGTGGAGAAGGTGCTGGATATGCTGGAGGTATCATGTCTGCTGCTGTTGATGGAATTAAAACAAGTTTATCTATTTTAGGAGCCAACTTTTAGTAATTTTAAAATTTTCTATTAGGTTAATACTATAAAATAGATTCTTATTATTTAAACACCACGTAAGCAATTAAACGAACAAAGTGAGTATGATTTGAGCAATCTACGATATTTTTTCATTTTGTAGATTGCAACACACAAGGCGTGAAAAATAATAAGAATCTATCTTTGGCTCAAATAGTACATATTATTTATTATATATTCTCATTTCTTATTTCTTTTACAATTTGTATCAAATTATCTACTAAATATCTTACATCTTCTTTCGTATTTTCATCTCCAAAAGTCACTCTCAAAGTCCCTTCTGCATATTCACTTGTGAGTCCTATGGCAGTTAATACATGTGATGGCATACTACTTCCTGAAGAACATGCACTTCCTGCCGATGCACAAATTTCTCTTTCATCTAGTTTCATTAGCAATTCACTACCATTTACGTCTTTAAATGATATATTACTATTTCCTGGTAATCGATACTCCATAGAACCATTTATTTTGATATCTGAAATCTGTTTTTTTACTTCAGAGAAATACATATCTCTTAGTTCTTTTAATTTTTTAATATGTGTTTCCATATTATTTCTCGCTATTTTACAAGCTTCTCCTAATCCTATCATTCCTGGCACATTTTCAGTTCCTGCTCTTTTATCTCTTTCTTGATGTCCTCCATCGATTAAATTTTTAAATTCGATATTTTTATTGACATATAATGCTCCTATTCCCTTAGGTGCTCCTATTTTATGTCCTGACAAAGATAACATATCAATATTCATTTCTTTCACATCAATTTTTACATTTCCACAAGCTTGAACCGCATCTGTATGAAAAATAATCCCTTTTTCTTTTGCAACTTCTCCTATTTTTTTAATTGGTTGAATAGAACCTATTTCGTTATTAGCAAACATCACACTAATCAATACCGTATCTTCTGTTATGGCATTTACTAGTTCTTCTAAATTGACAATTCCATCTTTATCTACATTTAAATACGTTACTTCAAATCCATTTTCTTCTAGTGTTTTACAAGTATTTAATATTGCGTGATGTTCTATTTTTGTTGTTATTACATGTTTTCCTTTGTTTTTATTTAAATACATAATTCCTTTTAATGCTGTATTATCACTCTCTGTTCCTCCACTTGTAAAATAAATTTCATTTTTATCACAATTGATTAAATCTGCAACCTGTCTCCTTGCTTCTTCTATTCCTACCTTTGCTGTTCTTCCTAGAGTATATAGTGACGATGGATTTCCATAAGACTCTACAAAATAGGGAAACATTTTACCCATTACTTCCTTTTTTACCTTTGTTGTCGCCGCATTATCAAAATATCGTATTTTCATTTTTATTCTTCCTTTCCTAATATATAAAATGGTTGAAAAAATAAATTTTTCAACCTTTATTAAAAAATCCTCATCTTATTTTATGCTACTTTTCTTGAATTATTTCTTTTATTTTATTTATATGTTTCATTGTTGCTTCATATCCATATTGATAACAGCTATCTAATTTTTTTACATCTAATAATCCCACTTTATCTGTTTCTATTGTTAAAATATAATCACTTTGCTTTAAATTTTCTTCTGCTATCTTGTTTCCCATTAAATCAATTGTTCTCATTGCTATATCTATATAATTGCTATCCTTTGTTATATCATCTACTTTAAAATTAACAGCTATTACTTTTTCAACACCTTGTTTTTTTACCTCTATCACTGGTATATTATCTAATGCTCCACCATCTAAAAATTTGTGTTCCTTAAAATCACATGGACAAAATACAGCAGGGAAACTACTAGTTGCTCTTAATGCTTTTCCAATTGGAATATCTTCTATATATTTTTTATATGGATCTTTTTCATCTGGAATATGGTTCGTAAAAATATATTCCTTTCCATCTTTTATATCTACAGTTGGTATAGATATCGGCATTTTAGTAATTTGACAAATTTTTTTTACTCCCCTATCATTTGCTAATTTATTAAATAATTCCTCTATATTTTCACCCTTTCGAAATCCTGTATTTTCTCTTCTCAATACATTATGTATTCGTGAAAATATAAGATTTTGCCCTATTCCAACGATGTCTTTAGCATGTGTGCTAAATAAATGATACATATCTTCAGGAGAATATCCTAAAGCATATAATCCTGCAATTAACGCACCTGAACTTGTTCCTCCTATAGCATCTATTTTAATTCCACTTTCTTCTAAAGCTTTTAGCACTCCAGCATGTGCAATTCCTCTAATTCCTCCACCTGACAATGCAATTCCTAATTTCACTTTTTTCACCTTTTCTCATTTTTTTATATAGTATTTACATTTTGAAATATTTTAATCAGATGTTCTCATATAGATTTATATTTTTTATATACGAAAAAGGGTCAATTGGGACCTGGTCCCAACTGACCCTTTATTTTGTAAAGTAGAATTCTCCATATCCATATTCTACTTTATAATAATCTTTTATAAATTCTGGTTCTGTTTGTACATTTAATGTATATGTTGGTTCTACAATCACTTCACCATTTGCATTTACAACTCCCCATTTTCCGTCTAATTTAATGCCTGCATACCCATAAGAATTTAGGTCTGTTGCTTTATCATATATATAATCTACAACTACATTTCCAGACTTATCTACAAATCCCCATTTTCCATCTTGAGATTTTGCATAAATTTGATTGTTTGTTAATATTTCTGTATTTTGTTTTTCATTTCCTTCCAAGTCAAAATATCTTGTTTCTGTATCATTATACATTTTTACATAATTTTCTTCTGGTTGAACTATCGCATTTGTCATTTCACATAATTGTTTGAAATTCTTGTCATATAATTGTGTTGAATTATTTTCTGATAATCTTGTAATAATATAATCTGTTCCTTCCACTTTTTCTATAGAGTCATATTGTATCTCAATAATTGGTTCTTCTTTATCATTAATAACACCTACTTTTCCACCTGTTACTGAAACGATGAAATAGTTGTCATATAGATAATTTATATACGAATAATTTTGTGTTGTTATCTGTTCTCCATCCTTATTAAGAATACTATATGCTGATCCTTGTGTATTATCTATTTTGATTTGATAATTTTCATTTCCTGTCTCTAATATATATACATTGCTTTCTACTTCAGCAGGGTTTCCATCTTCTTTGTATACTTCTACATTTCCATCTACATCAGTAGCATAGATATATTTTCCTGTACTATCAATTTGTGCAAATTCTACCGGTATAACTACTTTTCCATCTAAAGTTGCAACTCCATATCGTTTTGTTTTTTCTAATGTTAATGTATTGCTTTCACTATTATAAGAAATAGATTGATATTCATTTCCTATAATTTGTTCCTGGTTTTTAATCATTCCATATTGTCCATTTTGTGCTACAATCAAATAAATATTATCATTATCTTCTATATTAATTATTCTTGAAACTTCTGTATATTCAGGTTGTAATAAAACATTTCCATCAACATCTACATATCCATATCGATATCCATTTTCCGTTGTGTTAGAAACGATATATCCTGCACGTTTATATCCTTCTTCTGTTGTTGTATAATTGTCTACTGTAATTTGATCATATTCTGGATCTACTAAGTAATTTCCTTTATTATTGATAACTCCATATTTTCCTTCTAATTGTACTAATAATTCTCCCTCTTTATATGGTAACCCTTCAATTGATTCATATATAGGTTCTGCAATTACTTTTCCTTCTAAATTAATTAATCCTACTTTTTCATCTTGTTCATAAGTTAATAAATTTTTTTCATACATTAAGTCACTTGCTATATTTTTTAATCTAATTGGTTCTATTTTAGCATATTCTGAAAATATTTGTTCACCACTTTGATTTAATACTTTTGTATCATTATTTTCATCATAACATACAAAAACTGCTTTTTGTGGATTTGGTATAATCACATTTGTATACTCTGGCTGAATAACAATATCTCCAGTTTTATTGATAACTCCATATTGACCATCTTGTCTTAATATAAAATATTCATAATTTTCAACTGGAATTTTTTCAATTTCATATTCTCTTCCACTCTTCTCAATTTGTTTATATATAAACCATCCTGCAATCGCAATGATAATTAATAATACAATGACTATCATGACAATATTTTTTTTCTTCATATTCATTCCCTACCTTATTCTTCGTTTTCTTCTTCATCTGTTTCTATTACATTATTTTTACACGCTTTTACTTTTAATATTCTTTTATCTTCATATTCTTCTATTTTATAAGTTACTTTTTCAGTTTCTATCACAGGTTTTTCTTCATCTTCAGGTATTCTTCCCAATTCTTCTTGTAAAAATCCTGATATTGTATCATAATCTCCTTCTGGAATTCCTGCATCTAGCAATTTATTCACATCATAAATTGGTAAACTTCCTGCTAGCATATACGTATTTTCATCTATTTTTTCATATTCTTTTTCTTCCTCATCATATTCATCATATATGTCCCCTACCAATTCTTCTAGTATATCTTCCATTGTTACTAACCCTGCTGTTCCACCATATTCATCAACCACAATTGCTATTTGCATTTTATTTTTTTGCAATTCTTTAAATACTTCATTAATTAAACGGTTTTGTGACACAAAATATGCTTCTTTTATTAAGTTTTTGACTTTAAAATTTTTCTTTTTAATATTTTTTAATATATCTTTTACATATATGATTCCTTTAATTTCATCAATCGTTTCATCATATACAGGAATTCTGCTATATCGATATTCTTCTTGTGATAATTCATCTAATAATTCTTCATTACTAATCCTCATATCCACTGCAAAAATATCTTTTCTATGTCTCATAATCTCAGATACTGTAATATCATTAAATTCAAAAACATTATTAATCAATTCTTTTTCTGATTCTTCAATCGTTCCTTTTTCTTCACCTTGATTCACCATCATTTTAATTTCTTCTTCAGTGACAGTTTCTTCCTCATTTTCTCCAACTCCAAATATTCTTGATATTGCATTTGTTACTACTGTCAATAATTTTACAAATGGTGCTGTGATAATAGAAATGGCTCTGATAACACCAATTGTTGCAAATGATATTTTTTCATAATGTTTCATTGCCAATCGTTTTGGTACCAATTCACCAAAAACTAAAGTAAAGAAAGATAATATGATGGTGATAATAATGATAGATATACTTTTCCATACACCTATACTTACTGCTGGTATCCAACTATTTAATACTGGTGCTAACATATCTGCAAATGTTTCTGATGCAAAAGCACTTGATAAAAATCCCGCAAGTGTAATTCCGATTTGTATCGTTGCCAAAAATTTACTTGGCTCTTTTAACATTTTTTCTATTTGTTTTGCCTTTTTATTTCCTTCTTTTGCTTGCTTTTCTATTTTTGCATCATTCAAAGATATAAATGCTATTTCACTTGCCGCAAAATAGGCATTTAATAAAATTAATATCACTAATACAATTAATTGTGAAAACATGAAATATACGCTCCCTTTTGTTTCTCTTTTTTATTATATACTTTTCTTGTATATTCTATCAAAGTTTATTTTTTTATTCAATAGTTTTATAATGTTTCTCCATAGAAAAAAGGAAACTTATAAAGTTTCCTTTCCTATATTACATACCTGTAACTGGTAAAATTCGTTTGCTTGTCACTTCTTTGTTATCTGTTGTTTTCTCGATTTCTGGCTTTTCTTCTTCATGATTATTCACTGTTACTGTCATTTCTTCATTTAAGCTTATACCAGCTTCAATTAAATCTTCATAAATTTCATAACCACTAATCGTTCTTGTTTCTTTTATATAATACTTCCCAGGAATTAAATTTTCTATCTCTATCCTTCCATTTTCATCTGTTTCTAAATTTGTGTAAATGACATTTTTATTTTCATCTAAAATCTGAAATTCTACACCTTGTAATTTTTCTTCCGTTTCTTTATCTTGTTTTATAATGATTAATTTTGTTTTATTTTTACTATAATTATCTTGTGCTTCTCCTGTTCCATCTTCATAAGTTGATGCTGTTAATGCATAATCTTGCAAATTGGAATTTGGTGCTTTTCCATATAATATTGGTTTTGTTTCTACTTTAGTTTCTATGTTAATTTTAATCGTTCTATCTTCTGTCATATCTCTGATTGGAATTAATATTTTAAATACTTCATCATAATTAAATTCTTCTTTTTCTTGATTTGTTTTATCTGTTATCTTTATTCCTTCAATCTCCTGACCTTTTTCATCTGTTACATGTACTGTGTATTTATCTATATTAGTTTTGGCTGTTACTTTATATGTCTTAGAAACATATTGAGAACTTATACTATCTTGTTCCCAAGTTTCTTGCATTTTTAAAATATCTACTTTATTAGAAATTTGCACTTCACTAGAGTTATTAGCATCATTGATAATTTTATACATTGCATTTAATGTTCTTTGTCCTGCTTCTCCAATTGCACCATAATCACTTAATTGATTTCCATGAATATAGCTGTAAATGGCATGTTTTGTTGCTGTAAATGCTTCTTTTTCGTTTGCAACACCTAATTCTCCTATTGTTTTATATGGATAACCATTTGTTACAATTTTCCAAAGCATGACATCTTGTATTGCTTTTTCAACAGAAACTGTATAACTTCCTCCCTCTGCTCCGTGGTTTTGTTTTATCTAAACAATATGCTGGATATACTTTTCCATCATTTTGATATTCAATATATGTGGTTTTTACTGTAACACCTTTATATGTTAGTAAATTCCCGCAATCTCCTACTGCATATACATTTGCTGTATCTATATTACTTGCCATAACTGAATTTGTAAAATTCAAAAAGTTCAATACAATGATAGCAAATATGATACATACAAATTTTGCACCTTTTTTTATTTTATACAAATTATTTTCACATCCTTTTTTATTATATATAGAAAAATTGCCTTTTTCTTAACTATTCTGTAGATTTCTCCATTCCTTGTATACATCTTCTGTATTCTGGCTCATTTTCGACACAGGTAATTAATGTTATTGTATTTTCTTCTGTTGGTTTTAAATTACTCCAATCTGTATTTTTAATTATCTCATGTTTCGTTACAATATATGTTCTTTCTATATCGTTATAGGTATATTTAATTTCATCTCCTTCCTGCAATTCTTTTAATCGACTAAAATAATTATTTTTATATCCTCTATTATGCGCAGCTAAGCATATATTTCCTAAATTTTTAGAGGATTCTTCAAAATGTCCTACATAATCATCTAATATCTCCTTGGTTGTTCCTTCTTGTATGGGCGCTTTTAATGACACTTTATCTATTTGTATATACCAATTATTTAATTTATTCGCTTCTTCTAAAATGCTGGCATTATCATTCTCAAAATTTTTCGAATTAATTGTTTCATTCTGAACAAAATTTTCTTGTGTTATAAAATCGACTTTAAATTCTATTTTTTCTGTTTTTAATAGATTGCTATGAAATAAAAAATTTGTGAATACATATAGTATGATAGAAATAATGAAAGACAATACATTTATAAATTTACTAGTATATATAATATAAATACGCTCTCCTTTTAAAAAATATATCTTGACTTTGTTTGGAAATTTAATTCGATCAAATCTTTTTAATTAAATTTTTGATTTTAAATATTTGATATAAAAATATATATAACATGTTACATGTATATAATAATACATTTTTTTCCATTTGTAAAGAATTTTTCATCGCAAAATTCGACATTTTGGCAAAAAAAGAAAAAGGCTATCCTGTATCAGGAAGTCTTTCTCTTTTTACTTAAATCTTCAAATCCAATTCGAAATAAAACTCAACTCCATTGTCTTTATTAATAACTCCATAATCATTTTTATAATTACTCATAATTGCTTTTACAAATGATAAACCAATACCTGTTCCTCCATCTGCTCTATTTCTAGATTCATCAACTTTATAAAAACGATTCCAAATTCTAGTTAAATCTTCTTCTTTTATATTCATACCTGTATTAAATACTTTTATTCTTACTTTATTCTTTTCTACATTAACAACATTTTCAATAACAATACTTTTCTCTCCATCTACTTCTTCAACATGTTTAATCGCATTTGTTAAATAGTTTGTAATAACTTGCTCTATATAGAAATCATCTGCAATAACACTAATTTCTTCTGGAGATTTTAGTTCTACTTCTACTTGTTTTTCTTCTAGCATAACTTTTGATTTTCTGATAACTTCTTTTTCTAATTCCACTATATTAAATTCTTTGTCAGAAAATTCTCTTTTTCCATATTCTAGTTTCATTAATTCTAATAATTGTTTTACCAATTTATCCATTTTATTAGTCTCATCTAGGATAACCTCTGCATAAAATTTCCTACTTTCATCATCTGTATTAACATTTTCTAGTAATCCTTCGCTATATCCTTGTATTAATGCAATTGGTGTTTTTAATTCATGTGATACATCTGATATAAAGCTTTTTCTCATTTCATCAATTTTTGATTTTTCCTCTATATCTCTTTCTAGCTCTATATTTGTCCTTCTTAATTGTTTAATCGTACTTTCCAATTTATCTGACATTAAATTAATACTTTTTCCTAGATTATTGATTTCATCATCTGCATCTGTTATTCGATATTTATGACTAAAATCTAAATTAGACATATTTTTTGCAATTGTATTTAACTCTAATATTGGTTCTGTAAATTTTCTACTGACAAAATTAACAATAACTGCTGAAATTAAGATTGTGAAACCTGCAATTAAGTATAGAAAATTATTAGAAATTTTTACACTTTCCTGTATTGAAGAAACTGGTATTCGAATATATAACAAGTAATCATTATCTAGTTTAGCTGATAATAAAATATACGAAATTCCCGTTCTGTTCTCTTTCAATCTTCTAATTATAAATTTTTCATTTTCCTCTATTAACTCTCCTGCATT
This sequence comes from uncultured Clostridia bacterium, assembly GCA_944389225.1. Taxonomy (GTDB): domain Bacteria; phylum Bacillota; class Clostridia; order TANB77; family CAG-508; genus CAG-269. The sequence goes on from CALXLP010000012.1 coordinate 28,269, forward strand.
TATTGCATTTGTCATAGCATTCATTTCACCAAAAGTTGATAAAAAATCTTTATTTGATGTGAATACATTGATATCATCATCATCTTTTATTAAAATGTCAAAATTATTGTTGATTGCTAATTTTTCTAATTCAGAATTAATGTCAATATCTGTTGGTTCATTATAATAATCATTAATCACCTCATATACTTCTTTTAAATCTTTTGTTTTACTATATAAATAAAATTGTCCAAAGACAAAATTATTCACTAATATTAAGAAAAGTATGATAAGCAATATAATTAATGATAACATTAAAAATAATTTAACCCTTACTGATTTTAATGCATTTCTTATTTTTCCCATTTTTATTCCCATCCTTAGGTAATTTATTTTACCTCAAATTTATATCCTACACCTCTCATTGTTTGAATATATTTTCCTTTTTTTCCTAATTTATGTCTTATTTTCTTAATATGACTATCAATTGTTCTAGAATCTCCATAATAATCATAATTCCATACATTATTCAATATTTTATCTCTTGATAAAGCTATATTTTCATTATCCACTAAATAAGTTAATAATTCATATTCTCTCAAACTTAATTCGATCGGTTTTCCATCTACTTTGACAGTTCTTCCTTCTTTATCAATTTCAATTCCGCCATAGTCTTTGACTTCTTTTTCGTCCGGATTTGTCCTTTTTAATATTGCTTCTACACGTGCCACTAAAATTTTAGGACTAAAAGGTTTAGAAATATATTCATCAACACCTAGTTCAAATCCAAATAATTCATCTTGTTCCTCTCCTCTTGCTGTTAACATGATAATTGGTACTTTGGAATCTTGCCTAATTTGTCTTAACACTGACCAACCATCTAATTTAGGCATCATAACATCTAACAAAATTAGGCTAATCTTATTTTTGTTTTCCTCATAAACTTCTAATCCTTTTTCACCATCTTCTGCTTCTAATATACTGTATCCCTTTGCTGCCAAGAAATCTTTTATTAATTTTCTCATTCTTTGTTCATCATCTACAACTAAAATACAGTTATTTACCATATTTATCACTCCTATTTTTTTCTCTTTTTTATTATATATTATACATAGGTTTTATGTCTATATTGTGAACAGATTTTTATTTTTATTGAAAGAAAAAACACTTTTTCCTATTCAACCAAAAATAACTACACCAGTATTTAGTGTAGTTATTCTGTTTTTAATTTTTAACATATACAGTTTTTGTATCATATGCTAACTCAATATTTTCTTCTCTTAGTATTTTCATTATTTTCATATTGATATCTTCTACTTCTTTTAAATAGCTTGCATAGCTAACAGAATTTGTATATGTATAAATTAATATATTGATTCCATTATCTGTTATTTGATCAAATCTTACAATAATAGAATCATCATAAACACTTTCTCTTTCTTGTAACATTTTTTCAATTCTTGCTTTTAATAATTCTAATTTTTCTAAAGGTGTGTCTAATTCTACACATAAGTTTGTTTTATATCTTCTTTTTTCCATTTTACTCCAATTGGTTACAGAAGCATCTGCAATAATGGCATTGGGAATATTAACTAACGCATTCTCAAATGTTCTAATTCTTGTTGTTCTAAAGGTAATATCTTCAATAGTTCCCTCATAGTTATCCATTTCAATCCAATCACCAACTACAAATGGTTTATCAATAAAGATAACAACTCCACCAAATAAGTTTTTCGCAGTATCTTGTGCAGCAAGTGTTACAATGACACCACCTAATCCTAATCCAGCAATTAATCCTGTTAGATTAATTTCTAAAATTGCTAATACTAAGAATATAGCAACAATATAGATGAATACTCTTGTCACTTTTAATACAAATTCAAATACAGTATCATCCATTTTCTGACTTAGGCTTTTCCTTAATTTTTTTCCTAAGATTGTTTTGCTAGTAAAACTATTAGCTAATCCTACTGCTATTTCTATTACACTGATAATCTTAAAGGCTTTTGTTACAATATCCATTACTTGTTCATTGATTTGTAATGGTACTTTCAAAAATACAATAGCTAGATAAATTCCTAAAATGATGAAAAATACTTTTAAAGGTTTAAAAAATGCACTTTCTTTTATTTCTTTTGCTTTTTTACTCTTTATTTTAAATATTCTAATAATCATATAGGAAAATGTACCACTTAATATTCTAAAAAATACAATAATCCCAATAGCTATAATAATATCTACAATTTGTATAGATGTTAGTCTATTCCAAAAATCAACTAACTGCTCCATAATTTCCTCCAATATTAAAATGAATTATTTTTCAATCTATCCCATGTAATCTCTAAGCTTCTTACTCCTACTAGGATGTCTTAATTTTCTTAAAGCTTTTGCTTCAATCTGTCTAATTCTTTCTCTAGTTACTTGGAATTCTCTTCCTACCTCTTCTAGTGTTCTTGATTTACCATCTTCTAATCCAAATCTTAATTTTAATACTTTTGCCTCTCTTGGTGTTAATGTATTCATTACCTCTTCTAATTGTTCTCTAAGCATTGTGTAAGCTGCTGAATCTTGAGGTGCTGGAGAATCATCATCTTGTATAAAGTCACCTAAATGGCTATCATCTTCTTCACCTATTGGTGTTTCCAATGATACTGGGTCTTGTGCAATTTTTTGAATTTCTATTACTTTTTCTACTGGTATTTCCATTTCAGCTGCAATTTCTTCTGGGGTTGGCTCTCTACCTAATTGTTGTAATAGATGTCTAGAAGTTCTAATTAATTTATTAATTGTTTCTACCATGTGTACAGGAATTCTGATTGTTCTTGCTTGGTCTGCAATTGCTCTTGTAATCGCTTGTCTAATCCACCATGTTGCATACGTACTAAACTTAAATCCTTTTGTATAATCAAATTTTTCAACAGCTTTGATTAATCCCATATTTCCTTCTTGTATTAAATCTAAGAATAACATTCCTCTTCCTACATATTTTTTGGCAATACTAACAACTAATCTTAAATTTGATTCTGCTAATTTTTGTTTTGCATCTTCATCTCCTTGCAATACTTTTTTAGCCAAATCTAACTCTTCATCATAGGTCAATAGTGGAATTCTTCCAATTTCTCTTAGATACATTCTTACAGGATCATCTACATTAATTCCTTCATAACTGGTATCTGTAATTTCATCTAATTTTAAATCTTCCACTTCTTTTAAATCTTCAATATCAGGTTCTTCTTCCATATCATCTTGTAATAAGTCCACACCTAATTCTTCAAAAGCATCAAAAACTTTATCAATTTGATCTGGATTTACATCATCTAACTCAGATGCCAAATCACCTATTGTAATTTTTCCTTTTTCTTTTGCTTTTTTTAATATATTATTTACTTTTTCTTCTTTTAGTTTTTTTGTTTCTTCTGATTCTTCTGCATTATCTCCTTTTTTAGCTTGTTCTACCTCTTCTGCTTTCTTGTGTGCCTTTTTTCTTACTTTTTCAATTTTTTCGATTTTTTCTTCTTGTTTTAATTCTTCTTGTTTATTTTCTTCTTTTTTTGCCATTTTTCTATTCACCCCTATCTAATTTTTGCTAATCTGATAATAATATCATTTAGCTCTTTTTCCAATTCTTTCTTTTGCGTTTCTTCAGTTGTATTTTCTTCTAGCAATTCCAAAATTTCGAGTTTTCTTTCATTTAATTTATCTTTTTCATAACTTTGTATGATATCATCAATTGCCTTTTCTACGTCATCAATTCCATAATCTTCTGCCATTATCATAGTAATATGGTTTTGTTCTTCTTCTGATAAATCATCAATGATGCTATTTATATTACTATTTCCATTTTCAAATTCTTCATACAATTTTTCAGCAATCTTCTTATCTATTTCATATTTGAAATCTTTAATTGCAATATTTTGCTTGATAATTTCATAAATATTTCTATCTCCTGAAAGTAAAATTGCTAAAACTGTATTTTCTCTTCGTTTTGTAGCTTCTGATACATTGTCTGTTTCTTTTTTTTCTATGTGTCTTACAACTGGTCTTGTTTTGCTTAATACTTTTTCATCTTTACTTTCTTTATATGTCAATTTGTTTACTTCTGCATAAATTGCTTCTTTTGAGACATCATATTCTTTTGCTATTTTTTCTATATATACTTCCCTTTCCATACTGTTATCAATCTTTGAAATTAATTTTGCTATCTCATTTAAGAACTTTATTTTGTCATTCGTACTTTCTAAATTTAAAGATTGTCTTAATATTTTTACCTTAAATTCGATAACTGAAATTGCTTTGTCTACTAAATTTTGAAATCTTGCATTTCCATATTTGATAACATATTCATCAGGGTCTTTTGCACCTTCCATCTGTAAGACTCGAATATCACACCCCATATTTTGCAATATTTCCATTGCTCTTACTTTGGCAGTTTGTCCAGCTTCATCTGAATCATAACTTAGAATAATTTGTTCTGTATTATTTCGAAGCAAATATCCCTGTTGTTGGGTTAGTGCTGTTCCTAAAGAAGCCACTACATTATGAATATCCCTTTGATGAAGAGAAATTACATCCATATATCCTTCTACAATCAGTAGTCTTTTTTTGATATCATATTTTTTCGCAACATTTAATCCATATAGATGTCTTCCCTTACTATATACAACATTTTCAGGAGAGTTTATGTATTTTGGTTTTGAATCATCTAGCACTCTTCCCCCAAAAGCAATCACTCTTCCTCTTACATCACATATAGGAAACATCAATCTGTTTCGATATCGATCAATAAATTGTCCTCTTTCATTTTTATTCACTAAGCCAGACTCTAAAATTTCCCTATCTTCAAATCCTTGTTTTTTTAATTCTTTATATAATTCATCAAATTTTCCTGAAAATCCAATTTGAAAAGATTTTAATGTTTCATTTGATAATTTTCTTTTCTTTATGTATTCTTGAGCTATTTTAGACTCTGGTCTATATAAATTTTCATGATAATATTTTGCTGTAAATTCATTTACTTTATATACCTTTGCTTTTAAAGCCTCTTTTGCTGAATCTACATTATTTTCTAATGTTGGTAATTGTATATTGGCTCTTTCTGCTAACTGTTGAACAGCTTCTACAAAATTGATACCTTCAATCTTTGTCAAAAATGTAAATACATTTCCACCAACGCCACAACCAAAGCAATGAAATATTTGTTTTTCTGGAGATACTGAAAATGAAGGTGATTTTTCATTGTGAAAAGGACATAGACCGAAATAATTTCTGCCACTTCTCTTTAGTCTTACATATTGTGATATCACATCTACAATATCATTAGACTGCCTTACATCATCAATGATTTCATCACTATATCTTGCCATTATTTTCTCCTTTCTTAAAATATTTCACACAACTATACATAATTATATTATTCGACGTATTTTACATAAATCCTTCCTTTACTTAAAAAAAATGTCCATTTGGGACGTTTCTTTTTGGACATTTTTAGAAATTGTCAAATGGAAGAATAGTATATCACAAAATTTGCAAAATGTCCAATAAAATGAAACTATGTTACAAAAAAAATTAAGGAATCCAATAGAAAATCTCTAATTTAGTTTTGAGAATTACTATTAGATACCTTTCATTTTTTTATGATATAGTATTAATTTTTTTAATATAGTTTTTATAGATAAATTCTGTAAAAACCAAAAGAAATTATCATAACAGACATTAATTATTCATTAACATGATTTTATTATCCATTCTATTTACAATCTTTGCATAATTCACTAATTCTTTTGAAGTTTTCTTATTTACTTCTTTGTCTGTTTTATATTTCATCTTATGCTCTAAACTAGCCCAGAAATCCATTGCCATTGTTCGTATCTGTATTTCTACTTTTACATATATCGTTTGTTTTGATAGATTAACTGGTACTTTTACAATCATATGATAACTTGAATATCCACTCTCTTTTGGATGATTTACATAGTCTTTTTCTTTTTCAATTTGAATTCCTGGTATTTCTTCAATTAAATTTCTAATTTTAAATATATCGTCTTTTAACTGGCATATAACTCGAACACCTGCAATATCATTAATATTTTCTATCATTTCCTTATATGTAAGCTCATATCCTTTTTTCTTCATTTTGTTTACAATGCTATCTGGTTGTTTTATTCTTGTGTTAATATGATCAATTAAATCATAGTTATAAAATACTTTAAACTCTTTTTGCAATATATTCATTTTGGTTTCTAATTCTGTAATGGCCATTTCATAAATAGTCATTATTTTTTCAAATGTATTTGTTTTTTCCTCTATTTTTTCATCATAACTTAAGAAGTTTTTCATCTCCACAATTCCTAATTCTTTGGATTTATTTTTTTTCATATTTCATCACAACTCCTCATAGGATATTTATATTAATTCCTATTTAGTATATGCATATACTACCTTATAATTGTTTCTAAAACATATTTAAATTGTGTTTTTTTGATGAACTCATAAAAAGGTAAAAAATAAAAGCCAAATTGGCTTTTATCTAGAATCATCTCTCCATTCTGCTCTTTTTACTTTAGGTGTTTCTTCTTTTGGAGCAACTTTTGCATTTTTAATCATTTGCATACGTTTCTCTTTTTGCACTCTTTTTTCTAATGAATTCGTTATTACCTTTAAACTTTCCTTTCTATCCTTTTCCTTCATTTTTCCTAATAAATCTATTAAACCTGAATTTATACATTCTTCTAATACTTCAATATTTATTCCATCTTTAGCAGATTCCTCTACGATTTCTTTTTTAGGCTCATATACCAATTCTTCTTCTTCTCCTCTAGCAATTTTTAAACATCTTTCTAAATCACTTTGGCTAATTTGAGGATTATATTTTCTAATATATTTTTCTAATAGTCCTATTTCTTTTTTTATTTTCTTGCCTGGATTTTGTTTGTCTTCTTCCTCTATTTCTACTTTTTCTTCACTAATTTCTCCTAAAAATTTCATAAATGTGCTTTCAGGTTGTTCTTCTTTTTGTGCCTTTTCATGGACTTCTTTAGTCATTTGGTCTATAAATCTCTCTTTTACATCTTGTATATCAAATTTATTTTCTTCGCCATCTTTAAGCAACTTCATGTATTCTTCTTCGATTTTTTCAGGCATCTTTTCTCTTATCATTTCATTGATAGGAATCACTTGTTCCATCTGATACAGACTCAATGCTCCATTTCTTTGCTGATATGTAATTGCAAAATTTTTAGCAACGACTCTATATAATTGTTCATTTATCCTATCTGTTCTTTTTACAATTCCTATTACATGATTGATTTTTGATGCCAATTCATTCTGTACTTCTAAACTTTTTAATGTATGATAAATCCCACCTAGTTCTTTACAAATAGCATCTTCTTTTAATTTATTATCTGCTAAAGTTTCTATTATTTTTAATCTATCATCTCTGGACATACTCGCCTTTTCTAGTATTCCCACAGCTGTTTTGTCAGACGACTGTCTCCCCAGTTCTACAGCTAAAGCAGTTGGTATTTCATCAGAATCAACAGCTTTTACTGCTGCTCCTACTAACATAGCAGAAGAAATGACATCTGATTTTCTTAATTCTTCTATTATCACTTTCCTTTTATCTTCAGGATATTGATTTAACAATTTTATAATTTGTGTTGCAATTTCTTGACTTGTTAATTCTGTATTTTCGTCTTGAATTGGTTCAATAACCTTTTCTTTAACTTCCTCTTCAGGTGTTTTTTCCCCTTTACTCCTTAGAAACTTTTCTTGGAATCTTTTACTTATATCTTTTAAGCTCATTTATCTCTCTCCTACTTTACTTCTTTTCCATAATAACTATCTAATAAGATTTGTTTTATTTCTGATACTAGTGGTACTCTTGGGTTAGCAGTTGTACATTGATCTTCAAAAGCTCTGTCTGCTAACATGTCCACTTTTGATAAAAATTCTTGTTCATCAATTCCAGCATCTTTAAATGATTTTGGAATATTCATATGCTCATTCATTTCTTTAATTTTTTCTATTAAGCTACTAATTCCCTCTTCAACTGTTTTTGCTTTTAATCCTGCTTTTTTTGCTATTTCAGAATATTTTTTATCAGCAATGAAATATTCATATTTAGGGAATGAAACAAATTTTGTTGGTTTTGTAGCGTTATATCTTACCACATATGGTAATAATATGGCATTAATTCTTCCATGTGGTAAATGGAATTCTGCACCAATTTTATGTGCTATTGAGTGGTTGACTCCTAAAAAGGCATTTGTGAAAGCCATACCTGCAATTGTACTTGCATTATGCATTTTTTCACGAGCCAATTTATTAGTTCCATCATCATATGCTTGCTCTAAGTATTGGAATACCAATTCTACTGCTTTTTCAGCTAGTCCATCTGTATAATCTGATGCCATGTTTGAAACATATGCTTCTAACGCATGTGTTAACACATCCATACCTGTATCTGCTGTAATAGATTTTGGTAAACTCATAACTAAATCTGGATCTACAATTGCTACATCTGGAGTTAATTCATAATCTGCTAATGGATATTTTTTGTTTTTCTCTTTATCTGTGATAACGGCAAATGATGTTACCTCTGAACCTGTACCTGATGTTGTTGGAATAGCTACCATTTGACATTTTTCTCCTAATTTAGGGAATTTATATGTACGTTTTCTGATATCCATAAATTTTAATTTTAATCCTTCTGGATCTGCTTCTGGATGTTCATAGAATAACCACATTCCTTTTGCTGCATCAATTGGACTTCCTCCACCTAACGCAATAATGACATCTGGTTTGAAGTTTTTCATCGCTTCAACACCCTTCATAATGGTATCAAATGATGGGTCTGATTCTACTTCACTAAAGATTTCTGAATGCACATAATGCTGTCTATTTCTTAGGTG
>CALXLP010000013.1 GCA_944389225.1 uncultured Clostridia bacterium
ATAGAAACAGAAAAGCTTGTAAAGATATTCGTAACAAGCGAATGCTGTTTTTTCTTTTATACCTTAAGTATCTGACTAAAAGAAAAATCAGAACTTATCAAATAATGAAAACAAAAGAAAATAAAAAAGAAAGAGGTATAAAAGATGAAAAAAGAAACAGGAATTACCTTATTGGCATTGGTCATTACTATTATTGTACTACTAATTTTAGCAGGAATAACCATAAGTGCGATAACAGGAGACAATGGAATTATAGGAAATGCAGGACAAGCAAAAGAAGAAACAGAGATTGCCAATGAAAGAGAAATTGTAGAAAAAGCAACTGTACAAGCAATGGGAAATAATAAATATGGCAATATAGTAGAAAATGAATTGCAAAGTGAGTTGGATAAAGAAACAGGAGAAGGAAAAACAAAAACAACAGACATTGGCGATGAGATTGAAGTATTATTTAAAGAAAGTAAAAGATATTATTGGGTAGATAAAAATGGGAATGTAGAAGGAGAATATCTTGTTATAGAAGACAAAAATCCAGGAGATATTACTGTAGGAATGAATGGAGAAGCATTAGATGGAAGTGAAGAACATCCATATGAGATATGGTGTATTGAGGATTTAGTAACTTTTTCAAATATGGTAAATGGAAGTGGAATTAAATTAGAAAATGGAAATTCAGTAGAAATAACAACTGCAAATAGTTTTAGTGGGAAATATGTGGTATTAAAAACGAGCTTAAATTTTAAATCAAAATTATCTTATCAAGATAGTGAAAGAACAGATTTTGGAGATATTAATGGAAATGAAAATGATGGAAATACATTAATAAATGAAATGACAACAGGAACAGGTTTTACACCAATAGGAACAGGATTTTCAACAACACAAGGATTTTGTGGAAATTTTAATGGTGGAAATAATAAAATTTCAAATTTATATATAAAAAATAGTGAAGAAGATTATGTAGGGCTATTTGGAGCATGTTTCTATGGAATGTATGTAAGCGATTTAAAATTAGAAGGAGAAATAACAGGAGAAAATATTGTTGGAGGAATTGTTGGAAGTGTATCAGGTAATGGACAGAGTAGCAAAATAGAAAATTGTATTGTAAATTGTGATATAAAAGGAGAACGTAATATAGGAGGAATTCAAGGAGGTGGAGTAGGAACAATTATAAATTGTATAAACAAAGGAGAAATATCAAAAAATAGAAGCGATTTACGAACAAATTGCTATATGGGAGGAATTGCTGGAAATATGGCTTATTATAAAATTATAAACTGCTGTAATTTAGGAAATGTTCAGGAAAATAATGATACATACGATTCTTTTACATATATAGCGGGAATCGTTGGAAATTTAGTAACTTCTGATGGACAAATATTAAATAGTTATAATTTAGGAACTATAGAAGGAAATTGTAGAGTGGCTGCTGGAATAATAGGTTATGTATCAAGTAATACAGTAACATTAAATAATGTGTATAATCTGGGAGAGATAAAAACAGCAAAAAATTGTGCAGAAATTATAGGAAGTGTGAGTCAACATGCAAGTGTGAAAATAGATAATGTGTTTTTTAGTCTTCAAGATAAAGAAATTGGAGAACAAAATGGAACTTTAACAGGTGAAATGCAATACTATAATAGTGATTTTATAAAAAGTAATGAATTTGTTAACATATTAAATTCATATAAAAATGAAGAAGGAGAATATCCAACAGATTGGAAAAAGTGGAAATTAGGAAAAAATGGCTATCCAACATTTGAATAAAAATTGAAAAATATAGACATGTAAGAAAAAACAAAAATGTACTTTTTTACATGTCTATAAAAATGTTTAAAGTTCAAAATTTTTATAAAAAAGGTTTGACATTTTTATCTATTTAATAGATAATGTATATGTAAAATAAAAAGCAAACGAAAAAACTAAAAGAAATTACTAAGGAGGAAATATAGATGTATGTATTTAATAGGATAACGGTAAATCCACAATTACCAAAAAGAATAGAAAAGTTAGGAGAAATATCAAATAACTTATGGTGGTCTTGGAACACAGAATTTTTAAGATTATTCCAAAAAATGGATATGGATTTATGGGAACAATGTTCAAAAAATCCAGTAAAGTTCTTAAAACAAGTATCACAAGAAAGACTTGAGAAAGCATCTAAAGATATAACGTTTTTAAAAGAATATGATAAAGTAACAGAAAACTTTGAAAATTACATGAATAGTAAAAATACATGGTTTTCTAATAAATATCCTGGAAATAAAAAGGATTTAATTGCATATTTTTCAGCAGAGTATGGATTGGATCAAACCATACCAATCTATTCAGGTGGACTTGGAATTTTGTCAGGAGACCATTTGAAATCTGCCAGTGATTTAGGTGTACCACTTGTAGCAGTAGGGTTATTATACAAGAATGGATATTTTAATCAAAAAATTAATGGTTATGGACAACAAGAAACAGAATATAACAATATTGATTTATATGATTTACCAATTAATCCTGTAAAAGATGATAAAGGTGATGATTTAACAATCTACGTTAAATTCCCAAAAAGAAGATTATACTTAAAAGTATGGCAAATTAATGTAGGAAGAGTAAAACTATATTTATTAGATTCAGATATTCCTAAAAATAATGAAGAAGATAGAGATGTTACATTGAGATTATATGGTGGAGACCAAGAAATGAGAATTAGACAAGAAATTGTCTTAGGTATGGCAGGTGTAAGTCTTCTTACAAAATATTTAGGATTAAAACCAACAGTTTATCATATGAATGAAGGACATTCAGCATTTTTAAACTTAGAAATTATCAAAAATATTATCAAAGACAAACAAGTTTCATTTGAAGTAGCAAAAGATATTGCAAGTTCAAAAACTGTATTTACAACACATACACCAGTACCAGCAGGAAATGATATATTCCCAATCGAATTGGTTGAAAAATACTTTAAAGATTTCTGGCCAAGATTAGGAATTTCAAGAGAAGAATTCTTAAAATTGGGAATGAAACCAGGACCAGATTTAGATAAAGGATTTAATATGGGAATATTGGCACTAAAAATTGCTGGAAAGAAAAATGGAGTTAGTAAACTTCATGGAGCAGTTTCTAGAGAATTATTTAGTGAAGTATGGCCTAATATTGCAGCTAATGAATCACCAATTGGATATGTAACAAATGGAATTCATACTTGCTCATGGTTGGCACCAAAATTGAAAGAATTATATAACAAATATTTAATTCCTTATTGGCAAGATAATATGCATCATGATTATGTATGGGAGAAAATCAAAAATATTCCAGATGACAAATTATGGAGTGCTCATGTAGAAAGAAAAAGAAAATTAATTAATCTTGTAAAAGAAAATACAACAGAAAGATTAAGAAGATCTGGATATAGTTATGAAGAAATTAATGAAATTGTATCAAAATTAAATCCAGATGCTTTAACAATTGGATTTGCTAGAAGATTTGCAACATATAAAAGAGCAACATTAATCTTTAAAGATATTGAGAGAATGACACAAATTATGAATAATGCAGGAAGACCAGTACAAATTATCTTTGCAGGAAAAGCACATCCAGCAGATAAAGAAGGACAAGATTTAATCAAATATATTCATGAAGTGTCTATGATGCCACAATTTAAAGGAAAAATATTCTTACTAGAAAATTATAATATTGCTATGTCAAGATATTTAGTAAGTGGTGTAGATGTCTGGTTAAATAATCCAAGAAGACCTATGGAAGCTTCAGGAACAAGCGGACAAAAAGCATCTGTTAATGGTGTTATCAACTTTAGTGTATTAGATGGATGGTGGGCTGAAGGATATACACAAAATAATGGATGGACAATAGGAACAAATGCTGAATATGATTCTTATGAAGCACAAGATATGGCAGATAGTCAAAGTATGTATCATACATTAGAAGAAAAAATTATTCCAACATATTATGATAGGGATAAAAATGGTATATCAAAGAAATGGCTAGAAATTATGAAAAATTCTATTATGACAACAGGAGGAAAATATAGTACAGCTAGAATGTTAGTAGATTATACAGATCAATTCTATATTCCATTATGCAATCTTACAAAGAAATATTATGAAAATATTGATAATGTAGCAGCATATAATGCATGGAAGAAAGATTTATACGAGAATTGGAAAGATGTAAAAATAACACAAGAAAATAGTAATCTTGATAATATCACCATTGATGCTGGAAATAATATTGAAGTAGGTTGTGAAGTACAACTTCCCAATATTGATGTGGAAAATGTAACAGTAGAAGCATATTATGGAAAAATATTAGATAATGGTGTTGTAGAAAATGTTAGTATTATTCCAATGCAATTACAAGAAGCTGATGAAGAACACAGAAAATATTATTTTACAACAAAAATTGAATTGACAACAGGTGGAAATTATGGCTATACATTTAGGGTAATGCCAAAACATGAAATGTTATTAGAACCAGCAAACTTAAATTTAGTAAAATGGATAACAAAATAGGGACGTGTCAAAATGGACAAAAATTGGTCAAAAGGGACAGGTATGCAAATTTATACCTGTCCCTTTTGACCAATTTTTGTCCATTTTGACACGTCCCTAACAGTCCGAAATTATCAATTTATGAGTATAATCTAAATTATTCCAAGAATCATATTCATATCCGATAGTGTAGACATTTGTAGCCCAAATATCTTTTTCTAGCATATATCTAGAATTCTTGTTATTACTAGAATCCATATATTTTTTTACAGAAGTAATGATTTCTAATTTAGGATTGGCTCTAGCAACCTCTGAAATTAAATATTTACCTTTATTATTAAAGCCTAAAACTCTAATATATGGTATTGCTTTTTTAGATAAAGCAATATCTTTTTTGGTAATTCCTAATAAAGCATATAGCAAAATTCTTTGAAGTCTAGTATTGGTATATCTTTTAGATTTTATAATATTTAAGAATTCTACTACACTATTACAAGAATTTGCAGCATTTTTTATGGCGTTTTCTAACCCTTCACTAACATCTGGAAGTTCTGCAATTTCTTGAATAGACATTTTTCGTAAATTATAAATAATTTGTCTTTCAAAAACAGATAAGTCAGGAACAACATGTCCTACTTTTATATTTTCTAAAAGAGTGGAAAATGTATTTTCAGGAACAACCTTTCTTAAAATATCCCAACCATTATTTTTAACAATATTTCGTATGGCTGTGGCACTAGCAACATTTCCGTTATATGCTGTGTCATGATATCCTGTATTATATCGTTCAATGGTAACAGGAATCATAGGACTTTTTAATTTTTTTAGAGCTTTTAAGTATTCGATTCCTAAAATATTATTAGGCGAAGAAAGTACATTTGAAAATCTTCGAATATCATTTAAATACATAAGTAGTGCATTTTCTCTTGCTTTAGGAAAAGATAAACCTTTACTTAGTTCGTGAGATAATATATTTTTATAGGCTTTTGGTTCTTTATATAAAATATCAGCAACCATATTTAATGTAGAAATATCACCTGATTCAGAACCAAAAGAAAGATAGTCAACAACTTTCAAAGAATCTAAAATTTTAATAGCACCTTCAGCAAAATTTTCAGCACTAGAAATCGAATACAATAAAGGAAGTTCGAGAACTAAATCAATACCATTTTTGATAGCCATTTCTGCTTTTGCCCATTTATCAACTAAAGAAGAAGAGCCTCTTTGTGTAAAGTTACCACTAATAACAGCAATAGAGTAGGAAGAGTGTGTCAGTTGTAATGATTTTTGCAAATGATATAAATGACCATTATGAAATGGATTATATTCTGCTATAATTCCGATAACTTTACTCATTTTCCAAACTTCCTTTCTTAAAAATATTGTATAATTTGTAATTTACTGATATAATGTTATCATAAAAAAATGTAAAAAACAATGAAGAAAGGTTTTTTTATGGAAAAGGTTATCATATATACAGATGGAGCATGTTCAGGAAATCCAGGACCTGGTGGATGGGGTTCTATTTTAATGTATAAGGAAAATACAAAAGAAATATCAGGAGGACAAAAAAATACAACGAACAATGTAATGGAATTAACAGCAGTAATTGAGGCTCTTAAATTATTGAAATTTCCTTGTGAGGTAGAAATATATAGTGATAGTGCATATGTTGTAAATGCATTTAATCAAGGATGGATATACAATTGGATAAAAAATAACTGGAAAACATCAGGAAAAGAACCAGTAAAAAATAAAGAAATTTGGCAAGAATTATATGCCTTGACGAAAACACATAAGGTAAAATTTATTAAGGTAAAAGGTCATAGTGATAATGAATTTAATAACAGATGTGATGAAATGGCAAGAAATGCAATTAAGAATTTAGAATAAAGAAAAGAAGGAGATGTAAAATGATAATAGAACAATTTATATTTACAGTTGTTTCACTTGCAATTTTTGTATACATGTTTTTTAAAATGATAAAAAACAATGATACAAGTTATATTGTCATTTTAATATTAGAAGCGATTGGAATTGGACTAAACTTTTTAGGGTTTGCACTTTTCATAGAATTAAATATGCTTTTAAATATATTAAAATATGTGCTTTCAATTGTCATACCAGGAATTGTCATTATAATAGAAAATAGAGGTATGACATTAATCGAAATCATGAGTATAGCAAGAGCAGAGATGTATTTGGCAGCTGGAAATGATAAAAAAGCAAAAGAAGCTTTATTAAATTTAGTTTCAAAAATACCAGATAGTTATAAAGGTCACAAGATGCTTGCAGAACTATATGAAAAAGAAGGTGGAATGCGAAAATCAATTGATGAATATGTACAAGCAATTGACATTAATAAAAAAGATTATGAATCTTATTATAAAGTAGCAGAATTATTAAATAATTTAGATAAAAAAGATGAAGCAACAGAAATGTTATTCAACTTATTGAATAAAAAACCAGATATGTATAAGGCAACCGAATTATTAGGAGATATTTTAATTTCTAAAGAGATGTATAAAGAAGCAGTAAATGTTTATCAGGAAGCTTTAAAATATAATCCTGTAAGTTATGAAATAAACTACAATTTAGGTATTGCATATACAATGTTAAATGATTTCCAAAATGCTAAAATCTGCTATGAAAAGGCAGCTGAAATTAATTCTTTGCTATATAATGCCAAATATTCTTTAGCAGAAATTGCATTAATTTATAAGGATTTAGAAGAAGCAGAAAAGAGATTTTTGGAAGCTATTGAGGAAGATGAATTATCAGCAGATGCTTATTATGAATTGGCTAAAATATATTTAATGAAAGGTGACAAAGAAACTGCTATCAACTATGTAAATACTGCAATTGATATTGCTTCTAAAAAAATAGTAGAAAAAGTAAGAAAAGAACCATTATTTATACCAGTTATGGCAAGAATTTCTATTCCATTTAACTTAGAAGAGCAAGAAGTAAATGAAACAAAATTAACAGAAAAAGAAATAAAGGCAAAAGAACATTTAGAAGAAATGGTGGATATCACAAGACACTTAAGCTATAATGATATTAATTTGTTAAAGAAAAATGCAAAAGAAAAAAATGGTAGAAATATAAAGTTAGAAAATATAGAAAGACAGTCAGATGAAAGACAAAAATAAATAGAATACTCATAAAATTCTATACCAAAACTATAATGTATAAGAAGGAGGATTTTATGAGTATGAATTTTTGTCTTATAGGAGGAGATTTAAGAACTTTTTACTTAGCAAAGATATTATCTAGAGAAAAGCATGAAGTAAAACTATATGGTTTTGATAAGTTAGAAAAGTTTAAAGAATGTGAAAAATATGAGGAAATGATTAGAACTTCTAGTAATATTGTTTTACCAATTCCATTTTCTAAAGATAATCAGTATGTAAATATGCCATTTTCCAATAAAGATATTGCAATTAGAGAGTTATTTTATTATTTAGAAAATAAGACTATATTTGTTGGAAATATGCATCAAGAATTAAAAGAAGAATTACATAGAAAACATAATCAAGTAATTGATTTCATGCAAAAAGAGGAATTTGCCATATTAAATGCAATCCCGACGGCAGAAGCTACCATTGAGATCATTTTAAAAAATACGAAAAAAATATTACAAAATGGTAATTGTTTGATTTTGGGATTTGGAAGAATTGGAAAGGTTTTAGGATATAAGCTAAAAGGCTTATCTGCTAAAGTAACTTGTATGATAACAAGTGAAGTAGAAAAGGCATGGGCAATAGCATATGGATATGAAACTATATCTATAGAAAATTTACAAAAAAATTGTACAAAATTGAAACAGTATGATATAATCATAAACACAATTCCTAAAATAATATTGAAAGAGGAATTAAAGGAAATTAAGAAAGAAACATTAGTAATAGATTTGGCTTCAAAGCCTTATGGAATCGATAGAAAAATAGCAGAACAAGAAAAATTAAACTTTATAGAAGCATTAGGATTACCACGGAAAATCGGCACCAATGACATCAGCAAAATATATGAAAGATATTATAAAACAATATATATGAATAAAACAAAAATGAATAGTAAATCACAAGGGGAGGGACATATCTTGGCATGATTAGAAATGACCCAAAGGTAAGATGTGTCCACTGACATTAGAAAAAAGGAGAGAAAAGATATGTTTTTAGATATTATAAAATCCATTATATTTGGAATTGTAGAAGGAATTACAGAATGGTTACCAATTAGTAGCACAGGGCATTTAATTTTAGTAGAGCAATTTTTAAAATTTGAAAATGTTTCACCAGAATTTTGGTCAATGTTTCAAGTGGTTATTCAATTAGGAGCAATTCTAGCAGTTGTACTATTGTATTTTAAGAAGATTTGGCCATTTACGAAGCATAAAGAAAAAGCGATTAAACCAACAGGAATCTTATCTTATTTTGACAAAAATATTATGAGTCTATGGGGAAAGATTTTAGTAGGTTGTGTGCCAGCAGCAATTATTGGATTATTATTTGATGAAACATTTGAAGCTCTATTTTACAATCCAACTTGTATAGCCATTGCTTTAATTGTATTTGGGATAGCTTTTATTGTCATTGAAAATTGGAATAGAAATAGAAAAAGTGCGAAAGATAAAAATTCTGATATTACATATAAAGATGCATTAATCATTGGTGTATTTCAATTATTAGCAGCCATTTTTCCAGGAACTTCACGTTCTGGAGCAACGATTATTGGTGGATTATTAATTGGTTTATCAAGACCAAATGCTGCAGAATTTACATTTTATTTAGCAATTCCAACCATGTTAGGTGCTAGTTTATTAAAATTAGTAAAATTTGGATTAGCATTTACAAGTGCGGAAGTTATTATTTTATTAGTGGGAATGATTATATCTTTTGTGGTATCAATGTTTGTTATTAAATTTTTGATGAATTATATTAAGAAACATGATTTCAAAGTATTTGGATATTATAGAATCATATTAGGAATCATTGTGTTAGCATATTTCTTTTTTGCATAGTAACTAAATAAGATATAAAATAAAAAATAGCAATATAATCAATAAAGATTGTATTGCTATTTTTGGATATGAAAAAATTGTGTTTTCTCTATCTTGGTATTGGTATAAATTTTTTATAATAATAAGGTTAAGAATTTTTATTATCTCTTCTTTCTGAATTAGGAGAAGAAGCACATAATTTTTCATATTCTTTACATTTTATCTTGTAATCCATTTGCATACATAAATAACGATAATAACTAAAAGCTTGTTCATATTGCATGATAGGATTAAACATGGGATCTTTATATAATTCATTCATATCAAAATTAGGATTTCCCATATTAAAATCCATAAAAGGTTGTTGATAATAATTAAAATCTTTTTCCATAAAAAAACCTCCATTAAAAAACAAAATACAAAAAATGTTTTTACATAAAATTTTCAGAAAATCATTCTAATAAAATATATTAAGATAAATGCAATATATTACAAAAATGCAAATTGTTATAAATCAAAATTGAAGAAAGGAAATAAGTTCATGAATATTAAAGTATATAGAACAGCTATCAATCCATGTAGTAGTTTTCCATAGATATATGGTTTAATTGATAAATCACTTTTTGAAGTGATACTAAGCACTTGTAATAAAACAGAGATACCACCAAAACCAAGTAAAAAGGCAGTAATCAATATATTAATAGAAAGTTTTTTACAAGTAATATTAGAAATGCTACTAATTCCATTTGTAATTTCAAAAAAACCTGTAAATAAGGGTTCAATAAAAGAAGGTGAAATATGTATAAAATTGAAAAATGGTGTTGCAATCATTTCTATTATATGTGTTATACCACTTGATTTTAAGATAGAAATAAGGGAAGAAAAGATGACAACAAATCCACCAATCACTAAAATAGATTTTATACTGCTCACAATACTTTCTGATAAGATTTCACCTAAGTTAGAAAAAGAGGCTGGTGTTTTTGTATTTGCATATGTTTTAGAGGTGGAAGGATGTGAATCACAATCTTTTGCTTTTTTCCAAAAGCGAAAAATGATTCCGACAGATAAAGAGGCTAGTAAATGTGTCATAAATAGTAAAATTCCAATCATGGTATTTCGATATAGTAAAATACCAACAGACCCAATAATAAATAAAGGTCCAGAATTATTTGTAAAACTTAAAAGTCTTTCACATTCTTCTTTTGTACAAATATTCTCTTTTCTGAAATTGGTAGCAATTTTTGCACCGATTGGATATCCACTGATGATTCCCATAATAAAAGCAAAGGCACCTTCACCTCGAATATTAAATAAAGGTTTCATAAATCGATTTAAAATATTACCAATGTGATAAACGATATTGGTATGCATTAAAAGTTCTGTGGCTACAAAAAAAGGAAATAAAGAGGGAACAACAGAAGTAGCCCAAAGATTAATTCCTGATTTGACAGCTGATAAATTGGAATTAGAGAATATTAAAATAGAAAGTGTAAATAGTAAAAATAGAAGGGATATAAAATTTCGTTTTAATTTTAATACAATAAAGTTATTTTTTAGAAACATGAAAGCCTCCTTTTTGTTGATAAATGGTAATTTAGAAAAGACTATAAAAGTTTTTTATAAAATGAAAAATTTTGTTGACTTTTTATATAAAAGATAATATAATCAGTTCATCATTTTTATTCAATTAAAATTTTTTGTTCTAATTTTTTATATTCTCAGAAAAATCATTTTATGAAATGTGTGAGTTTCTTAAGAGATAATTATAGAAGATCTCGATTTTATTGAGTGACTTTGTTACTTAGAAAAATCTCGTCTTGTTTTTTACATCTTAAAAATTCACTTTAAAATCATTCTATTCAAGGAGGTGAGGAATATGCAGGAAACCTTAGAACTTATTTTGCAAGAGATAAGAGAAATAAAAGCCAAAGTAGATACATTAGAAAAGAAAGTAGACGTTTTAGAAACAAAGGTGGATAATTTAGAAGCAAAGGTAGATAAACTTGAAACAAAAGTAGATAATTTAGAAATAAAAGTAGACAATCTAGAAGAAAAGTTTGATCAAAAATTATCAGCATTAGAAGAAAGATTTGACCAAAAATTATCAGCACTAGAAGAAAAGTTTGATCAAAAATTATTAGCATTAGAAGAAAGATTTGACCAAAAATTATCAGCACTGGAAGAAAAGTTTGACCAAAAACTATCATCATTAGAAGAGAGATTTGATCAAAAGTTATCAGAACAAGAAAAACGTTTATTAAAAGCAATGGATAAAAAAATTGAAGAAGCAATTAGTAAACAAAGTAAAGAAATTGCAGCAGAGTTTCAAAATTTAATAAAATATATAGACAAAAGATTTAAAAAAATAGAAAAGAAATTAGATGAAGAAATCTTAAGTAATAAAATTGCGCATGAATCTTATGAAGCAAGACTATATAAAATAGAGACAGCACTAAACTATTTAGAAAAGAAAATATTAGCGAAAAATGTGTAGTTTTGATAATTAAATATTTTATAAAATTTTAAATGTATAATAACAAAAAATCATTTAAGTGAATAAAAAAGAAAAAAATGCACATACCTAAAATAGAATAAAGAAGGGAAGTGCATTTTTTTATGGATAATAAAAAGTCAAATGGAATTGATAAAAATAATAATGAAGATTTTGAACATAGAGTGAATAGTGAGTTAGAAGAAAAATATGAAGTGGGGGAAGATAGCACAAAATATGGGGAGTTTATTTCATCCTATTTTGCATGGATTTCTTTGCCTAATCAAAAAGAAAGGGCAGAAGAACTGCATAATATGACAAAAAGAAAAAACAATAAAAATAAAAGAAAAAGTGAAAAATAATGAGAAAAAAGTATAAAAAAATATAAAATTTATTAAAAATAAGAATATTTACCATAAAATGTCAAAAAAACAAATAAAAATAAAGTTGAAAAAATATAAAAAGGGAGTATAATAGAAATGTAGGTCAAAGAAAGTCAAAGTCAAAAAAGGAGATGAGACCAATGCGAATGTCAGATGTAATAGAAGAATTTATAAAAGATTTATTTGATGATGATAATCAATTAGTAGAAATACAAAGAAATGAACTAGCAGAACATTTTAATTGTGTACCATCACAAATTAATTATGTTATATCAACAAGATTTAAACCATCTCAAGGATATTATGTAGAAAGTAAAAGAGGTGGCGGAGGTCATATTACCATAAAAAAAGTAGCGAACACAAAGTCAGATTATTTTATGCACATTATAAAAAATATTGGGGAAGAAATGACTTCTAATGATGTGGATATATTAATTAATGACTTTCTAACTTATCATTTAATAACCAAAGAAGAAGCAAAGCTCTTAAAAGTGGCAACAAGTGATAATGTATTGTTATTAGCAAAAGATGTAAAAGATAAATTAAGAGCAAAGATATTTAAAAATATGTTATTAAATATAGAATAAAGGAGGAATTATTATGTTGTGTGATAATTGTAAAAAAAGAGAGGCAAACGTAAGATATTCAGAAAATATAAATGGAGTAAGAAGAGAATTAAATTTATGTGAGGAGTGTAGTAAAAAATTAGGAATTGGTGAGATTGGATTAGATATGCCAATTAACTTTTCAAGTTTTTTCGGAGATTTCTTAGAGGATTTTTCAAATACAGAATTTATGCCAATGTTTAATGAGTTAAAAACATTAAAATGTGATAATTGTGGATATACTTTTGAAGATATAGCACATACAGGTAGAGTAGGATGTGCAAATTGTTATGATGTTTTTCAAGATAGATTAGATCCAATTATTAGAAGAATTCAAAGTAGTAATCGACATGTAGGAAGATTAGGAAAAAGTATTGATAAGAAAATAGAAGAAAGACAAGAAAGAAAAGAAAATAAGGAACAAAGTAAAAAAGAAGAAACTCCAGAAGAAAAATTGGATGGATTGAAAGAGGACTTAAAACAAGCGATTAAAGAAGAACGTTATGAAGATGCAGCAAAATTAAGAGATGAAATTAAGAAATTAGAAGAAAACAATCAATAGAAAAGAGGGATAATATGAATTGGTATTTACAAAGTGGAAAAGAATCAGATATAGCAATTAATACAAGAATACGTTTTTCAAGAAATATACAAGGGTATAATTTCCATTTAAGTCCAAAAGAATTACAGGAATTGGAGAATAAAATAAAAGATAATATATATCAAATAGGATATGGATTAAGATTTTTGAAATTAGAAGATATGGATGATATTACCAAATTAAGTTTAGTAGAAAAAGGCTTGATTAATTACAATTTCGCTTTTGAATCAGGTAATATAGGTGCTATTTTAGTCAATGATGAAGAAAATATTTGTATTATGATAGGAGAAGATGACCATCTAAAAATACAAGTATTTAGTAGTGGATTAGAATTAGAAAATACATTAAATCTAGCAATTGAAATTGATAAAAAAATAGAAGACATATTTGGCTATTGTGTTAGCAAACAATATGGTTATTTAACTGCTTGTCCTAATAATATCGGAACAGGTTTAAAAGCTTCTGTAAAATTACATTTACCAGGTTTGGCTAAGACAAGAAATACAGAAAAGGTGTTAGAAGCCATTAATAACTTTGGTATTAATATCAAAGGTGTTTATGATGAAGCAGGTCATATTGTTGGAGATATGTATGAAATATCTAATAAGAAAACATTAGGAATTACAGAAAATGAAATTATACAAAATCTTAAAATTGTTGTAGAAAAGGTTATTAAACAAGAAAGAGCAGCTAGAAGATTTTTAGCAAATGAAGGTATTGAAGTTGAAGACTTAATTTATAGAAATTATGGAATTTTAACAAATTGTAAAAAGATTACTATGGAAGAAGCAGAAAATCTATTATCTACTGTCAAACTAGGAGTAGATTTAGGAATCTTAAAAGAATTATCTGATTTACAAATACAAAAAATGTACTTATACATACAACCAGGTAATTTACAAAAATATTTTGGAGAGCAATATGAAAGATTAGATAGAGAAATCAAGAGAGCTGAAATGATAAAACAAGTTATCAATCAATAATATCTCGAGAATAAAAGCTCAAAAGGAAGTGTTTCTGAATGTTGCAAACAGAAACAATCCTAATGAGAATTTCTAAAAGGACAAAATGTCCCAAACAGAAACGTCCCCAAAAGGACAAAATGAATAAAGAAAGGTAAGGTGATAATTATGACATATAATTTTACAAGTAGAGCGAAAAAGGCAATAGAAATTGCCAATGATGCAGCATTAGAATTAGGACATAGATATATTGGAACTGAACATTTGCTATATGGTTTAGCAAAAGAAGGTAGTGGTGTAGCATCTAAAGTATTAGAAAACCAAGAAATTACACCAGAAAATATTATCGATGTAACAATTGAATTGGTTGGAAAAGATGAAGCAATTGAAGAGACATTAGGATTTACGCCAAGAACAAAAAGGGTCATTGAAAATGCATTTATTGAAGCAAGAAAATTAGGATATAACTATATAGGAACAGAACATCTTTTAATTGGATTATTAAGAGAAGGAGATAGTGTAGCTGCAAGAATTTTAATCGAATTAAATGTTAACATTCCAAAACTATATGGAGAAATTATCAGAGTGATTAATGAAGGTGAGGATTTAGCAGGAGAAAGTGATTCTAAAAATGGAAGAAGAAAATCTGGAAGCTATAACCAAACACCAACATTAAATCAATTTGGTGAAGATTTAACAGAAAAAGCAAAAGAAGGAAAATTAGATCCAATTATTGGAAGAAAAGAAGAAATTGAAAGGGTTATCCAAATTTTATCAAGAAGAACAAAAAACAACCCATGTCTAATTGGTGAACCAGGTGTGGGTAAAACAGCAGTAGTAGAAGGATTGGCACAAAAAATTGTGTCAGGAGATGTTCCAGAAATTCTAAAAAATAAAAGAGTGGTAACAGTAGATATTTCTAGCATGGTAGCTGGTGCTAAATACAGAGGAGACTTTGAAGAAAGAATTAAAAAAGCATTAAATGAAGTAAAAAAAGCAGGAGATGTTATCCTATTTATTGATGAAATTCATACAATTGTAGGTGCAGGTTCTGCAGAAGGAGCAATCGATGCAGCAAATATCTTAAAACCATTATTAGCAAGAGGAGAAATTCAATTAGTAGGTGCAACAACTTTGAATGAATATAGAAAATTCATTGAAAAGGATTCTGCACTAGAGAGAAGATTTAGTCCAGTAACGGTTAATGAGCCATCAGAAAAAGATACGATTACGATTTTAAAAGGTATCAAAGATAAATATGAAGCCCATCATAATGTAAAAATAACAGATGAAGCAATTGATGCAGCAGTGAAATTATCTGTTAGATATATAAATGATAGATATTTACCAGATAAGGCAATTGACTTAATTGATGAGGCAGCTTCAAGAGCAAGATTAAAAACATATACAGAACCAGATTCTTTAAAAGAATTGGAAGAAGAACTTGCTAATGTAACAAAGGATAAGGAAGAAGCAGTTAAAATTCAAAAGTTTGAAAAAGCAGCATCTTTAAGAGATAAAGAAAAAGAATTAAAAGCAAAATATGAAAAAGAACAAAATAAATGGAAAAATAAAAATAATAAATCTGTAACAGACATTACAGAAGAAAACATTGCAGAAGTTATTTCAAGTTGGACAGGAATTCCAGCTAAAAAGATAACAGAGGATGAAAATGAAAGACTAAAACATCTAGAAGAAAACTTACATGAAAGAGTCATTGGTCAAGATGAAGCAGTAGAAGCAGTTGCAAAAGCAATCAGAAGAGGAAGAGTAGGATTAAAAGATCCAAAGAGACCAATTGGTTCATTCTTGTTCCTAGGACCAACAGGTGTAGGTAAAACAGAATTATCAAAAGCATTAGCAGAATGTCTATTTGGTGATGAAAATGCCATGATAAGAATTGATATGTCTGAATATATGGAACCACATTCTGTATCTAAATTAATTGGTTCACCTCCAGGATATGTAGGATTTGATGAAGGTGGTCAATTAACAGAGAAAATAAGAAGAAAACCATATTCTGTTATCTTATTTGATGAAATTGAAAAAGCACATCCAGATGTGATGAATATGTTACTTCAAATACTAGAAGACGGTAGATTAACAGATAGCCAAGGAAGAACGGTTAACTTTAAAAATACAGTAATCATCATGACTTCTAATATAGGTGCAAGATTAATTACAGATAAAAAATCTTTAGGATTTTCTAAAGAAAATACTGATAAAAAAGATGATCAAAAAAAGGAATACGAAGAAATCAAAAAAGAAGTTATGGAAGCTTTGAAAAAAGAATTAAGACCAGAATTTATCAACCGTATTGATGAAATTATTGTATTCCACAAATTAACAGATAAAGAAATAGATAAGATTATTGATATTATGCTAAAAGAAGTAGTGGCTAGATTAAAAGAACAAAAAATCAATATCGAAATAGAACCATCTGTTAAAAAATTAATTGCAAGTAAAGGAATTGATAAAAACTTTGGTGCAAGACCTTTAAGAAGAACGATTCAAAGTGTATTAGAAGATAGTTTAGCTGAAGAAATATTAGATGGTAAGTTGAAAAAGAATAAAGTTAACAAGATTGGCGTTAAAGATGAGAAAGTGGTTGTAGAGAAATAAGTAGAATTTAGTGACAATCCTTAAATTTCAGAAAAATAAAAGTTCATAACTATATTGTTTTAAAATAAAAAATAAGAACCTTGTTGTCTAAGACAAGAAAAGGAAGCCTTGTGTTACAAGGCTTCCTCTTTCTGAACGAATATCAGGTGTTTTTCTTTGTCTGTGTTATTCACAAATTTGTGAGCCCCACCTTTAGAACAGAAATAAGTTCTTCCCGTATCCTCGTCCAGATACCATTCGCAACCTGTATCATGATCATGCAGGGCGATGGCCGAATTAGGCATCACAATGAGTTTCCCCATGCGATGGCATTCACTTGGAGTTCTGCTTTCAAACATTGTACGGATATATACTTCTCCGTACGCAATTTTTTCTTCAGCAAGCTTAACATAGCCTGCTGGGATAGGAGTTTTTTTCATTTTCCTTTCTCCTTTTTCTGAATCGTAGTTTTCATGCATCATATACATTATACTATAAATTTACATAAATGACAAGATTTTAAAATCAGGAATATATTGAAAAATCAAGGAATACAATAAATGTGTGAACTTTATGTGAAAAATCAAAAAATACTATTGACATTTCATAAAAATGGGTATACATTATTAGCAGTCACAAAGATAGAGTGCTAAAAATAAAGGAGGTAATTTAAATGATTAAACCATTAGGAAGTAGAGTATTAATAAAAATGAAAGAAGGCGAAGAAACAACAAAAAGTGGAATTATACTAGCACAGGCTGCTCAAGAAAAACCACAAGTAGCAGAAGTTATAGAAGTAGGACCTGGCGAAATTATAGATGGAAAACCAGAAACAATGATTGTAAAAAAAGGTGATAATGTAATTGTTAGTAAATATTCTGGAACAGAAGTAAAATATGAAGGAACAGATTATATTATCGTAAAACAAGATGATATATTAGCTGTTGTAGAGTAAATGAAAATTTAAGTTTAAGAATTAATTTGAAGGGAGATAGAGAAAAATGGCAAAAGTTATTAAATTTGGAGAAGATGCAAGAAAATCTTTATTAGAAGGTGTTAATAAATTAGCAGACACTGTTAAAGTAACATTAGGACCAAAAGGAAGAAATGTTGTATTAGATAAAAGCTTTGGAGCACCACTTATCACAAATGATGGTGTAACAATTGCAAAAGAAATTGAATTAGAAGATAAATTTGAAAATATGGGTGCAAGATTAGTTAAAGAAGTTTCTACAAAAACAAATGATGTTGCAGGTGATGGAACAACAACAGCTACAGTTTTAGCACAAAGCATGATTAAAGAAGGTGTAAAAAACGTAGCAGCAGGTGCAGATCCAATGGCAATTAAAAGAGGTATGGATAAAGCGGTTAATACTGCAGTAGAAGGATTAAAAGAAATTAGTTCAGATGTTAATGGAAAAGACGATATTGCAAGAGTTGCAAGTATTTCTGCAAACAACGAAGAAATCGGAAACTTAATTGCAGAAGCAATGGAAAAAGTTTCAAAAGATGGTGTTATTACAATTGAAGAATCAAAAACATCAAATACAGAATTAAATGTTGTAGAAGGAATGCAATTTGATAAAGGATATTTATCACCATATATGGTAACAGATACAGAAAAAATGGAAGCTGTTTTAGATAATCCATATATATTATTAACAGATAAAAAGATAAGTAATATTCAAGAAATCTTACCATTACTAGAAAGTTTAATGCAAGAATCAGGAAAACTATTAATTGTCTGTGATGATATGGAAGGAGAAGCATTATCAACATTAATCTTAAATAAATTAAGAGGTGTATTAAATGTTGTAGCTGTTAAAGCTCCAGGATTTGGAGATAAGAGAAAAGCAATGTTACAAGATATTGCTACATTAACAGGAGCAGAAGTTATCACATCAGATTTAGGATTAGAATTAAAAGATACAACAATTGCACAATTAGGTAGAGCAAAACAAGTAAAAGTACAAAAAGAAAATACAATTATTGTTGATGGTGCAGGAGATAAACAACAAATCGCTGATAGAGTTGCTCAAATCAAAGCACAAATCAATGAAACAAAGAGTGATTATGATAGAGAACAATTACAAGAAAGATTAGCTAAAATTGCTGGTGGTGTAGCTGTTATTGGTGTTGGAGCTGCAACAGAAGTAGAAATGAAAGATAAAAAATTAAGAATAGAAGATGCTTTATCTGCAACAAAAGCAGCAGTGGAAGAAGGTATTGTTGCAGGTGGTGGAACAGCTTTAGTAAATGTTATTCCAACTGTTGAAAAATTAGTAAGTACACTAGAAGGTGGAGAACAATTAGGAGCTAAAATTGTATTAAAAGCATTAGAAGAACCAGTAAGACAAATTGCTATTAATGCGGGATTAGAACCAGCAGTTATTGTTAATAAAGTTAAAAATGAAAAAGCTGGTATCGGATTTGATGCAGCAAAAGAAGAATATGTAGATATGAAAAAAGCAGGAATTGTAGATCCTACAAAAGTTACAAGAAGTGCTTTACAAAATGCAGCATCAATTGCTTCAATGGTATTAACAACAGAAAGTTTAGTTACAGATGCTCCAGAAAAGAAAGAGTGTTGTGGAGGACATGATGGAGCACCAGCAGGAATGGATGGAATGTATTAATAAAATGAATATAGAAGAAAAAAGAACATAGAGAAATCTTTCTATGTTCTTTTTTTATCATTTAACCTATTTTCCATAGTTGGAATTTTCCAGTAATCTCATTTACGTCTTTTGAGTCACCATAAATGATAGCACCTAAATATTCTAAACGGTCATTACTTTTTTCACTGATTGATTTTACTAATTCATCATCAGTTCTAGTATCTAACATATCGCTGGGGTAATCAGCTACTAATAATTTAGGATTAGATTTAGCAATTTCTATGGTTGTTTTTAATTTACCTGGTTTTACTTTTGTAATGATAAAAGGAAACTTACTAATTCCTAAATGTTGTGTTCCGGATTTATCAGTTAAAATTGATTTTCCCATAATTTCATTATCTGAATATTTGCCAATAGATATGGCAAGATGACCAATCACATTAAGAGCAACAGCTGGTTCTACATTTGTTGCAATGATTCCTACAATTTTTTTATCTTCATAATTCATATATGACACTCCTTTACTTAAAATAATAAAAAATTAATTAAATAAAGGAGTTAAAACATTTTCTAGTACTTCTATTTTAGCCCATAATTCTCCACCATGCATTTTTCTCGAATATTTAGGCATTTATTAAATCCTCCAATCTCATATATTTTCAAATATTATATCACAAATGCATAATAAAAAAAGACTTAGCAGAAAATCTGTAAGTCTTTTTTTTGGTGGCTTCAAGTGGAATCGAACCACTGACACGAGGATTTTCAGTCCTCTGCTCTACCAACTGAGCTATGAAGCCATAAAAAAATGGCGACCCGGAACGGGCTCGAACCGTCGACCTCTAGCGTGACAGGCTAGCGTTCTAACCAACTGAACTACCGGGCCGTAAAAAACATGGTGGTCGCTACAGGGCTCGAACCTGTGACCCCCTGCTTGTAAGGCAGATGCTCTCCCAGCTGAGCTAAGCGACCATGTCCTTTCGACGAAATCTAGTATACAAAATTTTTAATAAGTTGTCAATAGATTTTTATAAAAAATTCAAAAAAAATTAAAAAAATTTTCAAATGAATCTTCAAAGTGCTTGAAAATACTAAAATGAGAGCAGTTAAAAAAATGCAAATAAAAAATAGAAACAGTAACACAAATCAATGAAAAACATATTATATATCATACAGAAGAAAGAAAAGAAAAAACATAGTTCTTTTAACGGAAGGAGGTCTAGACTATGCCAGAGAACAGAGGATGTGGAGGATTCGGATTTGGTGATGATTGCTGCTGGATTATAATCCTTATCTTATTAATATGCTGTTGTTGCGGAGGTAACAGAGGAGGATGTTGCTAATCCTTTAGAGTTACTTGCCGAATAGGAAAAAGTGATTTATCCTAAAAAAGAGAAGTGTTTTCACTTCTCTTTTTACTATTTTTTGTCCAATTGGGGACGTTTCTGTTTGGGACATTTTCTATGAAATTATTTTTTGGAAAAAAGCAAATGTAGTAAATTTTATGAAATTACGAATGCAAATGGAAGAATATTAGAAATTCTTAAATTATCAAGTAGGAGAATCTCAAATCTTGCTTTGAGAGGTGCCTGCTTGATAATTTTAGAATTTATTTATTCTGTAATGCATGCCGAGTAATGAATAAAATTTACTACATTTGTTTTTAATTATAATAAAAATGTCCAAACAGAAACGTCCCCAATTGTCCCTTTTTATTTCTCATCATATTTCATGTTGTCACCATATCGTTTTACTTTTTGTGTCGTTGTTTTTTCAAATTCTTTATCTCTAATGATAAATCCTTTAATATGTTTATAGTTTGGTAATTTACTATTCACACTAGATACAACATCAGAAATAATTTTTTTAATTTCTTCTTTTGTAGGAACACTACCTTTTAAATATTCTGAAATAGCTTCTAAATTTGGATATATTTGTGCTTTTACATAAGTTTCATCATCATCTTCTTCTTGAATTCCTTGTACCAAGGCTTCAGAAATCAAAGGATTATCATTTAGATAATATTCTACTTCTTCAGGGTAAATATTTTTACCATTTTTTGTGACAATTACACTTTTACATCTACCAGTAATATATAAATAACCATTTTCATCAATTTTTCCTAAATCACCTGTATGGAACCAACCATTTTTTATTACATTGGCAGTTGCTTCTGGATTATTGTAATAACCTAACATGACATTAGGACCTTTGACAATAATTTCACCAATACCCTCATCATTTGGAGAATCAATCTTGTATTCTACATTTGGAATAGGAAGTCCAGCAGCATCGTCTTTTTGGAAGAAATCCGTATTTCCAGCAACCAAAGGAGAACATTCTGTCAAACCATATCCTTGTAGTGTATTTAATTTTAACTTTCTAAAATCAGATAAGATTTCTGGGTTGGCAGCGGCAGCTCCAACAATAAATACACGTAACCTTCCACCAAGTGTATTTTTAACTTTATTTTTAACAATTTTCTTTATAAAGAAAGGAAGGCTATCAAATGGATTTTCATCTTGATTTTCTTTTCTATATTTTTCTGGTAATGTTTTATTCATATTTCTAACAATGGTTTTATGCATTTTTTCCAAAAGTAAAGGAACACATAAAATAACAGAAGGATGAAATTCAGCCATGTTTTTTGCAATATATCGTAATCCTTCACAATGAGCAATACTAGCACCACTATAAATAGGTAATAAAAAGCCTAATGTACATTCATATGTGTGATGTAAAGGAAGGACTGAGAAAAATAAGTCACTTCTTTTTACTTTTACAATTCCATAAGTGGAAAGGATATTAGAACAGATATTTCTTTGTGATAAACAAACCCCTTTTGCATTTCCAGTTGTACCTGAAGTAAATAATAAAATACGTAATTCGTCAGGATTAATTTGAATATCATCAAAATCATGAAATCCATTTAAATAACTATCTTTTCCAATTACTTTAAGATTATCAAAATATAGAATGTCATTTGTATTAGAATCGATTTTATCAAAAGAAATTAATGCAGTTTCTTGATTATTTAATTTATGAATATTTTCCTTGATAGAAGTTAAATTTTTTAAATCTCCTAAAATACAAACTGATTCTGAAACATTCATGAAATTAATCACATCATCACAATGTAATTCTTTATCAATGGGAACAACAATACCAACAATAGAGGCAGCCATATAGGCTACACACCATTTATAGCTATTCTTTCCAATAACGGCAATTCGCTTATTTAAAAAGCCACGTTTGATTAAATCTGTTCCTAAATAGACAACATCATTTTTAAATTCTTCATAGGTGATAGAAATGATATTTCCGTTTTCGTCTTTTTCTTTAAAAGCAGTTCTAGATTTAAAATTCTCACTAGATCTGTATAACATATCTTTAAAATTTGTAACTTCAGGTGTTTTATGATATTTCAATTTTAATTGTTCAGCAATTGTTAAATCTTTTTTCATGTTTACCTCCTTTAGTTATATCGATAAAAAGTATAATTTGTATCTTGCTTGATTGTTAAATTACCATCAAATATAGTTTTATCCTCAGAAGAAAGTGGAATATCAATAGATACAGTTGTTTTAAAATCTTCATCCAAATTATTGGTAATATAGATATCAAATGAAAGTGTACAAGCAATATCTTCTAGGTTGACATTACATTTTTGTAGTAAAGAACCATCATATGTAATTGGTGATGAAACATCTGTTATGGTATAATCAGATTTTATATTAGAATTTACATAGCTAAATGTTAAAGGATTGGCTAAGTTATTATATAAAGTTGGAGTACTTAAATCTGCCTCATCACTAGAAGAAATTGTAAATTCAAAAGAATCTGTGATTTTATTTTCTTCAGAGATATCACTTTTGGCAAAATCATTGATACTTTTGAAATATAAATTTGGCTCTCCCAGTTTAGGTACATTTGTAAATTGTACATTTTCAATACGCACTTTCTTTAATGTATTTTCTAAGGTATCTTCATCAGATGTGTTTTTTATAAATAAAGCAATGTCTGTATATTGGTATAAGTTTTGTATTGTAAAATTATTAGCTGTATTGGTTTTGTAGCCTGCATCAGCACTACTAAATAAAGTAATAGCATCTACTGTAAAAACAGTAGACTGATTTTTATCAGCGAAACTTAAAATATCATTTTCAAAATTCTTCTTTAGTATATATTTTTGAAAAACTAAAAATGCAAGAAAAATAACAATACAAATTAAAATTATCGTAATGATAGTTAAAATAATTTTAGCTTTTTTTATATTTTTTTCATTCTTCATATTTTTCATATATTCCTCCTTAGTAAACACCTATATCATATTATAAAAAACCAAGAAAATCAATAGGAAAAGCCGATAGAAATTTTCCAGAATTTTAAATTGACAAAAATAGACACAAAGGGTAAAATGATGATAGGTGATTATATGAAAACAAAAGAAAAGAAGGAGAAAAAAGTAAAAATAACAATCAAGAATTTAATATATTTTTTAGTTTTTGTTGTGTTTATGTTATATTCTATTCTTTTTTATAATCTATATTTTTCAAAGAAAGTATATGCAACAGAAGAAACGGCAAACCAAGATACAGAAGAAGTAAAAATTAGTCAAGCAGAAGATGTAAATTTGGAAGAAATGATTTCACGAAATACAAATGACGGGCAAAGAGAAGAATATGAAGTAAAGGAAGAAGTTCTAGAATATATTACAAAATATAGAACCAATATGAGTATTCCAAAAGGTGTTGTACAAGTAGTGCAAGAAGGAAGACAAGGAACACAAGAAGTAACCATTAAGAAAACATATAAAGATGAAGAATTAATTGGTGAAGAGCAAGTTAACCAAAAAGTAACGACTGCTTCTATTAATAAAATTGTAGAGATTGGTGGAGGAGCTGGAACTAGTAATTATACAGCAAAAGTAGGAGATACTTTATATGTTACCTCTGACAGATTATCTGTTATGGTAGACCCAGATGAAGCTTCACAAAAAGTAGCAACCTTATCTAAAAATGATGAACTACAACTAAAGGAAATAAAAGGATCTTGGTATCGAATAGAAAGTGGTACAGCAAGAGGATATGTAAAGGCAGAATGTACAACATATATTAATCCAAATGCACCAGAAGAAGAAACAACCAATGACACAGGTACAGATACAAAATCAGCAAGTACCTTAAAAAGTACACTAAGTTTTAATATGGCATTAAATAAGCCAAGTGGTTTATCATTAGAACAATTTAAAAAAGTGCTAACAGATGATAAGGATAAAAATAATATATTTGCTAATAATGCACAGTATTTTTATTACATAGAAAAACAATATAATATTAATGGAGTATTTGTTGCAGCTGTAGCAATCCATGAAAGTGCATGGGGAACATCAAAAATTGCATCAGAGAAGAAAAACTTATTTGGATATGGGGCTTATGATTCTAGCCCATATAATAGTGCATACAACTTTTCTAATTATTCAGAAAGTATAGATTTATTAGCTAGAGTATTTGTGAAATATTATTTAAATCCAAAAGGTACGAGTATATATGGTGGAGAAGTAGCGACTGGCTCTTATTATAACGGAGCAACCTTAACAGGAGTAAATACTAAATATGCAACTGATAAAAATTGGGCAAACCGTGTATATCAGTATATGCAATATTTGTACAATAAATTGTAAAAAAATTCTTGCTATTTTTCTAAAGTTATTGTATGATATATAGGTATAAGAAAAAATAGGGAGTATTTTGCCAAAAATAAGGAAGAAAGGGGCAATCAATAGATGAAAAAAGCAATAATCATTATTACAATATTTACAATTGTTTTTGGAATATTTATTTGTACAAATACAGTTAATGCAGCTGAACAAGCAATTGACCAAGAAACAGAAAGCAAATTAGTAGAAATAAAAGAAGATTCAGCAAATTCTTTGAAAGATTATCAAGAAAAATATGGCTCAGATGTTTATGGACTTGTAGCCTATATATTAAATATTGTTAGAATTTATAGTATACCATTTTGCTTCTTAGGAATTGCTATTGGAGCTATTCACAAATATGTAGTAGGTATTAGAAAACTAGATACTTTAGAAAAAGGTTTGGGATTAATCGTAACCTTTGTAACAATATTAATTATATGCCAAATATTACCACTTGCGTTTGCAGTGTTTGTAAAATTTGGAAGGGGGTAACAAATGAAAGTTTTATTTGCTGTAAGTAATGAAGAAATTTCACAAGCAATTATAAAAAAGTATCAAAAAGAATATAAAGAAATTATCTCACATAAAAATGTATATTACTTTAATGCAATATTAAAAGAAATACAAAAAGATAAATCATATGATAGAATTGTTATCAGTGAAGATTTGGAAGCTTTTTCACATACGCAATATGATCAAATAGATAAATTTATATTTGAAAAATTAGATAGTATTAGTGATGAAGCATCTAATATGAGAGGAAATGACATACCAATTATCTTAATTTGTTTAGACAGAAGAACAAAATCAGAGCAAATGTTGGTAAAATTATTTGGTATTGGAATCTATAATGCTATCCTGGGAAATGACAGAAGTGTTGACGAAGTTTGTAGATTGATTCATAGACCAAGATTAAAAAAAGAAGCAAAAGCATATTATAAAATTGATTCTGAAGAAGTAACTTATCAATCTGAAAATGAAAATGATGTTAGTGAGATGGAAATACAAAACATCTTAGCACATTATAAAAGTTTAGGAAAAGATGAGGATAGATATATTGACAGTTTCAATAATATTGCAGCACAATACAATGATACACAATTAAGAATTATCACAAAATTCTTACCATTAAATGTAAGAGCAGTATTGGAAGAAAGATGCCCTAAATATCAAAAAATCATGTCATTTAATAATAAAGTGTCAAATAGTTTAAGACAAGATAAGAAAAAAGGAGAAACAGGAACAAGTGAAAAATTGCTAAAATCAAAGAATAAAGCAATTACCATGACAAAACCAGTAGTTATACCTTCTTCAGTAAATATGACTGGTGTGAGAAAAATGTCTAAGCCTAAAAAGACACAAGAAGTACAACAAACATTACATCAAGTGCCACAACAACAATCAGTACATCAAGTAGCACGACAACAAGCTATACATCAAATGACACAACAAGTGGCAAATCAGGCAATGCAACAACCAGCAAGAGCAGTAGCAACAGCAAAAACAGTAGAAAGTATATCTACTATATCAGAAAATATAGAACCAAAAGAAACACAAACAGCAAGCGCTCAATCAGTTGCAACGACACAAGAACCACAACAACCAGTAAAAAGAGGAAGAGGAAGACCAAGAAAAAATCCAGTTCCAGTAGAAAATAGTCAAGAACCAAAACCAGTAAAAAGAGGAAGAGGAAGACCAAGAAAGAATCCGGTTCCAGTAGTAGAAGAAGAAACAATTTTACCAGGATTTGAAGAGGAAGAGAATAATACAGATACTGTGTTACCAGGTTTTGATAACTTTGAAACCCAAGAAGAAAATAATAGTACAGTATTACCAGGATTCGAAGATAGTGCAAATGATGCAGTTTTACCTGGATTTGAAGAAAATGAAAATGATAATGATAATGATACAGTATTACCAGGTTTCGAAGAAGAGGATGATACAAATACAGTATTACCAGGATTTGATAATAATCAAAGCAATGATGAAGATGATATGATGTTACCAGGTTTTGAAGAAGTAGATTCTATTCCAGAACAAGAACAGAATACAACACCAGAACCGGCATTTAATTATTCGCAAAGTGCAACTCAAAGTTCATACAATAACCAATATGCTGGACAAAGTTATAATAATAATGCATATGATGAATATGTTCCTTCAAATTCAAGAGATATGACAAGAACCAATAATAATTATGTACCAACAATTGACATTTCATCACTTTTAACATCTGATAAGAAGATTGTAACATTTGTTGGAACAAGTAAAAATGGTACATCATTTATTGTCAATAATGTAGCAGAATTGTTATCATCAATGGGAATTAATGTAGCTATTTTAGATACAACAGTTAATAGAAATTCATATTATATATATACTAAAAATGAAGAAGCCTTAAGAAATATTGCAGCAAATAGTATTGAACAATTATCAGAAGGAATTGCCAATGGAATACAAGTTAATAAAAATTTAACAGTATTTACATCTTTACCAGATGAACAAGATTCTATTAGCAGAGTAGATGAAATACTAGAAACATTAGTAAAAAATTATTCGTTGATTTTAATAGACTGTGATTTTAATACACCAGTAGGGTATTTTAAACAATCTTTAGAAACATATTTAGTACAATCATTAGATATCCTTACAATACAACCGCTTACCGCTTTTTTAAGAGAATTAAAAGCAAAAAATATATTAGAAGAAAGCAAATTAAAGATTATATTAAATAAATTTGTAAAAATTAGAGGAATTAATGAAAAAACAATTATTGGAGGAATGGCCTTTTACAATGATCCTGCTATGTCATATATGACAGAATTATTTGATAGAAGTTTGATTAAATATATAACCATACCATTTGAAGAAGAAATATATATAAAATATTTAGAAGGAATTATTAATTGTGACATTAATTTAAAAGGATACTCAAAAACATTTATGCAAGTATTAAAGGCTTTAGGAAATATGATTTACCCATTAGTTTCAGGACAAGGAACATATAGACCACCAACAGTTGGAGGAGGAAATAATCAGTCAAATGTATTTTCTCCAAGCATGAATGATACATTAAATCAAATGAAAAGAAATTTTTAAATAGGAGGAATTAACAGTGATAATAGGAGTTGCTGTAGTATTAGTAATAATCGTAATTATACTAGTTATCTATAATATAAAGATTAGCCAAAAAATTCAAAAATTTAAAAATATTAATCAAAAAATTACTAACCTACAAGTTGTTCAAGATTTTATGAATACAATAGGGGAAACATCTTCAGTTGATGAAAAAATAAAGAAAATTAATAACATCCTAATTGAAAAGTATGAAATAAAATATTCAACAATTGTCGTTTTTAATGGTGCAGAATATGAAATAAAAGCATCTAATGTTGATGAAAGACATTGGGATTCATTAAAATCTTTGCAAGATGTAGATATGTTTAAAGATAGTATACAAACAGCTACTCCAAAATATGTTACTGTTAACAGCGATAATGAAAGACTTCCATATCAAAAAATGGAATTTGGAAGAGCAAAATCAGCAATATTCTTCCCATTATATATAGATAATGTATATATTGGATATTGGATATTGGAAAGTGGTACACCACATGATTTTGATAATGTAGATATAACTGTTTTAGAAGTCATTAAGGATAATATTGTATCTGTGTTAAAAACAGTTGTACATCAAAAAACATTAGAATCTATCGTAAGAACAGACTTATTTACAGGACTATATTCAGAAGAATATTTATATGGCGAAGGAAAGAAAATTATAGACCAGTATACGATTTCAACTATCTGTATGTTTAAAATTATTAATATTGAAGAAATTAACAAGAATTATTGCAGAGAATTAGGAAATCAAGTAATAAAAGAAATTAGTAGATATGTCCAAGATAATATTTCAGAAGATTATGTTTTTGTTAGATATATGGGACCTAAATTTGTTATTGCCTTTTCTGGAGTAGACACAGAAGGCGTAGCAGCATTTATTAATGACATAAAAGACCATATTGAGCAAATGAAAATATCTTTACCAGAAGATATGGCAAATTATACAACTGAAAACAATGAAAATAAAAATATAGATATGTCAAAACAAGTAGTAACACCAATTATAAACGTTGCATTATCTTCTTATTATAAAGGAACAGGTTTGGAAGAAGTTCTAAAGAAATTAGAAGAATATCTAGACAATGCAGATAAACAAGAAAGTGATATAACAAATATATAGTTATATAGTGGATGAAAATGAAATTTTTACAACAAAAATGAAAGAGGAGGTACTTGTATGGAATTTGACAAAACAATGAATTTTAAAGTAGAAAGAGAACAAAATGCAAAAAGCCAAGAAATTTTAAAAGAAGTATATGAAGCTTTGATGGAAAAAGGATATAATCCTATTAATCAAATAGTAGGATATATTTTATCAGGAGATCCTACATATATAACAAGTCATAATGATGCAAGAAATAAAATTAGAACAATTGAAAGAGATGAGTTGTTAGAAAAAATGGTAAAAAAATATATAGGATTAGAAGAGGACTAATATGAGAATATTAGGGATCGATTATGGAGATGCAAGAGTTGGCATAGCAATAACAGATGAATTAAATATAACGGCACAAGGTTTAGAAACAATCCAAAGAAATCATTCTGATAAAATCGTACTAAGAAGACTAGATGAAATTTTGGATACATATGAAGTAGATACCATTGTGGTAGGATTGCCATTAAATATGGATGGAACTATGTCAGAAAGAGCAGAAATTACTGAAAAATTTGTCCATAAATTAAAATGTAAATATAATAAAATGAAAATTGAAGTAATTGATGAAAGACTAACAACTGTTGCAGCCCACAAGACAATGAATTTTTTGGATGTAAATAAGCATAAAAAGAGAAATATCGTTGATACTATATCTGCAGTATACATTTTAGAAATATATTTAAATAAATTAAAAAATACATTGAAAAATTCAGATTAATCATGTATTATATGTAATATATAATAAAATAAATAAATTGAAAGGAGAAATTTATGAACGATAACGAAAATTATGAAGGAGAAGATTTAGATAACATCGTTATATTAAATGATGAAGACGGAAATGAAGTAAGATTTGAATTCTTAGATTTAGTAGAATTAGATGATGAAGAATATGTTGTTTTATTACCAATTGCAGAAGAAGGCGAAGAGGAAGAAGGAGAAGTTGTTATCTTAAAAGTAGAGGATACAGACGAAGAATCAGATGAAGAATCTTATGTAAGTGTTGATGATGAAGATACACTTAACAGAGTTTTTGAAATCTTTAAAGAAAAATTTAAAGATGACTTTGATTTTGTAGATTAATTAAATAAGGCGAAAGGATTTCGCCTTTATTTTTCTATGTAAATAAAAGGAGGAATTACAAATGAGAAATTTTTCTACATGGTTATTAGCTTGCTTTATGGTAATGTTCTGGGTGTTTAGAATTATGGTTGCTTTAATGGCACAATTACATCAAAACTTTTTTATTACACCATTTGATGAAACAATGGAAATCATCTTATTATTTGTTGTATTAGTATGTTTAGTTTTAATTGTAAAAAGAAAAATGGCAGGAGCTTTAATTTACTTATTTGCTTATGGAATGTATTTTGGTTCAGATCTAGCAACTAAACTTTCTGCTTTATTTGAAGATGCGTCACAATTAGGATTAAATGACTATACAGCATTAATCATATCTTTAATAGGAATTATTTTACCAATCGCAATATTATTAGATTTATTAGCAGATAAAAATAGAAAAGCACACCCTAAAGATAAAAAGACAGATTGGTTTTATAAAAATGAAGCATATGATAGAAAACTAGATGAAAGAGCTGATAAGAATAATTATAGAACTTTATAGAAGATGAAAAGAGAACTGGAATACAGTTTCTCTTTTTTTGTATAAGGGTTAATATTAGGGCATTTTTTTTGATTTAACTTTATTAATAGCAAGAATTATGGTATAATATTCATGTTAATTACTATTTAAATTATAAAAGATAAAGGTGAAGAAAATGATAAAAATGGAAGAGATATCTCAAGAAAATTGGTCAAATCTATTAAAACAAATAGAAGCAGATGATGTGGAAACAAAACAATTCTTAAAAGAACATGAGGAAGAAATTATCGATAAATTATTAGGAGAAAATGAAGAAATTACATTAGATGAGAAAAGAAAAGAATATGTTAGATTTATAGCAGGAGAATATATAAAAGAAAGGGATTTTGAGAGTGCATATCATATAATAGAAGATATAAGGAAAAGCCATAATGCGAGTATTTTGCAATTTGGAAAAAGATTACCAGGTTCTTCTAGTGAGGTTTTTGAATTTGATGACAAAATTATAAAATTTGGAAAAACTTTTAATATAATAAATGATCCCAATATAATACAACCAGAAAAAGAATTGGACTTAGAAGAGGGATATAGATGGATGACAGTATTTGAGAGATTACCAATAGTGTATACAGAAAAGGATAAAGACATTGCACAGACGATGTATAACAGAATAAGAGATGATGGTATGGTATGGTTTGATGCTATTGGTTCTAATGTAGGAAGAACAGATAAATTAAGAGATGAGAATGATGATGGATTAAGAATAATAGATGCACAATACATGGAATATGAAAGAGACATTTTTATGCGTATTCAACCAGAAAAATCAGAAAGATATGGAAAATATGGAATAGCAGCGTATGAAATAGCTTTAAATGAATATATTGAAAAAAATGGATATGGAGCTTTTGAGAGAAGATACCAAGAAATGAAAAAAGAAAGAGAGAATGCGACTAATAAAAAAGAAATAGAAACAGTTGCTCAAAAATCTACAATTGGAGGATTAGAAAAAGTAAAAGCATTTTTTAGAAAATTATTTCATAGAAAGGAAGATAAAGAACCAGATGGAAGATAATTATCGTAAAGCATGTAAAGAAGTATTTATATGTTTAAAATATGTAGATGAAAAATTATTTAAGTTGATTCCCATAGAATTGTACACAAAGATTATATCTAATATGGATAGGGACTATTATTTTCATTATGATAATAATAAAAAAATTTATGAACAAGACTTGTTAGAAGAAACAGTAAATTTATTAGGATATATTTTTTATAACTATTGGGCAAATGAAAGTGAGAAAGAAACATTCAAGAAAATAGTAATCAATAATTCAAAAACAAAACTGAACAATGAAAATGTTTAATAGTAAAGAAATAAGTAAGGAAGTGATATTATGAGTGAAAATAGGAATACATCTATTAACTGGTATCCAGGTCATATGGCGAAAACCAAACGACAAATTATGGAAGATGTGAGATTAGTAGATATTGTCATAGAATTGCTAGATGCACGTATACCAATTTCTAGTCAAAATCCAGATATAGCAGAAATTACAAAAAACAAAAAGAAAATGGTTGTATTAAATAAATGTGATTTAGCAGATGAAGGACAAAATAAAAGATGGGTAGAATATTTTAAAAGTAAAAATATTCCAGCAGTTTTAACAGATTCTAATTCTGGAAAAGGAATTGAAGAATGTGTTAGAAAAATAGAAAAAATCATGGAAGAAGATTTAAAAGGACAAGCAGAAAAAGGAAGAATTGGAAGAAAGATAAAAGCCATGGTATTAGGTATTCCAAATGTAGGAAAATCTTCATTTATTAATCGAATTTCTAAGAGAACATCTGCTGGTGTTAGAAATAAACCAGGTGTTACAAAACAAAAACAATGGATTCGTATTAATGAAAAAGTTGAGTTGTTAGATACACCAGGTGTATTATGGCCTAAATTTGAAAGTGAAGAAGTAGCCTTACATCTTGCCTTTACAGGAACCATAAAAGAAGAGATTTTACAAAGAACAGAAATTGCCTATTATTTAGTAAAATTTTTAATAGAAAATTATCCAAAAAAATTATGTGAAAGATATAAATTAACAGAAGAATATATCCAGGAACAATTAGAAAATGAAGAAAGACCAGAAAATGAAAATATTTATGAAATCTTTTTAACAATTGGTAAAAAAAGAGGATGTATCATTTCTGGTGGTAATATTGATGAAGAAAAGACTGCAAGAATTCTATTGGATGAATTCAAAAATGGTAAGATAGGAAAAATAACATTGGAAAAAGCCCAATAAAAATCTTAGAAAATTAGAAGAAAAAGCATGTGTAAACTTATAAGGAGTTATAGATAATGGAAGAGGTAATAAAAAAAGCAAGAGAATTAATGTATGAGCAAACAAAAAAGAATAAAGCACCAGCATGGGGATTAACTGAAATTGCAATTGAAAAAGGTGAACAATTGGCTAATCAATATCATGTGGATAAAGATTTAGTATTAATATCATTATATTTGCAACATACTGTTTTTAGTCGTGTTTATAAAGGAGAAATTCAAAAAAAACATCCTAAATTAAGTGCAGAATTTTCTCAAAAGTATCTAGAGGAATGGGGCGTATCAGAGGAAGACAAAAAAGTGATTTTGAATGCAATCGAGGCACATCATAATGCGATTAAAACAACATCATTAGTAGCAGAGGTAGTAAAAAATGCCGAATGTTTTAAATTTGTTACAGTAAAAGGGGCTTTAATTTGGCTTCACGAACTTGGATTAAGAGGTGTACCATATGAAGAATCAGTTGAG
Organism: uncultured Clostridia bacterium; assembly: GCA_944389225.1. Lineage (GTDB taxonomy): Bacteria > Bacillota > Clostridia > TANB77 > CAG-508 > CAG-269. The sequence continues at coordinate 34,158 of CALXLP010000013.1, forward strand.
AGGGTAATAGAAAAGATGGAACAAAAGAAAAAATTATTAACATTATCAGCCTGTATTGAAGAAGCAGAAAAAAATTGTAAAGATATCATAAAAATTTTTAGTTTGTAGCGTGTGTCATAATATAAATCATGTATAAAACTGATGCTTACTCACATAGTGTTGTAAAATATAATAAATTAAGATGAAATATAATAATTAATAAAAAAGAGAGAAAAGGAATAAAAGAAAATGGAAGAATTTTTAAAAATAGATAGACCAAAGGAAGAGATAGAATTAATGTCACCATTAACATGGGCATATATTGGAGATGCAGTATATGAACTATTTATAAGGAATAAATTAATTAATGAAACAAATTTGAAACCACATAAATTACATATAGAAGCAATCAAATATGTAAAAGCAAAAAGCCAAGCAGAAAAGTTAAATGAAATCTATGAGTTTTTGACAGATGAAGAAAAAGATATTGTAAGAAGAGGAAGAAATACACAAAATCATCATTTGCCTAAAAATTCAAATGTACAAGAATATATGTATGCAACAGCATTTGAAGCTTTGATAGGATATTTGTATTTGACAAAACAGAATGTAAGATTAAGAGAAATATTAGAAAAATAGTGAAAATAGTGAAAATTCAAAAATAACACTTGAAAAATTTACAAATCTATAGTAAAATAGGTATGTTGGAAAACAACATACCTTTTACTTAGCTTGTAGATAAGCACCAAATCTTAAGCTCAGTTAAAGGAGAAAACAAAAAAATAGGAGGTGTAAACGATGACAAAGGAAAGAAAACAAGAAATCATTAACACATATAAAAGAGAAGAAAATGATACTGGTTCACCAGAAGTTCAAATCGCTCTTTTAACAGAAAGAATTAATGAATTAACAGAACACTTAAAAGTTCACAAAAAAGATAACCATTCAAGAAGAGGACTTCTAAAAATGGTTGGAAAAAGAAGAAACCTATTAAACTACGTAGCTAAAAAAGATATCAATAGATATAGAACAATCGTTGAAAAATTAGGAATAAGAAAATAATTTTAAATAAGCCCGGTGTATAATCGGGCTTAAAAAAAATTTTAGTAAACTTGAGATTAGGTAAGTAGCTTGTATAATATATTATGAAAAAATTAATAATACATTATAGAGGTTACCATCTAAATTAAGTTTACTAAAGTTTGTAAATGGTGCAAATTTATTTAATTTAGGAGGATTTTTTA
>CALXLP010000014.1 GCA_944389225.1 uncultured Clostridia bacterium
AAAATCGTTGGTAAGAATAATAGTCCAACTGTATAACCAACATCTTTTCCAAAAGCTTTTGCTAAAGAATTACATTGGTAGATAGTAATACCTAAACACACAATCCATCCAATGATTGGAATAATAGCTGCTAAATATCCAAAGATAATCCATGGTGAAAGTCCAGAAATTCTAAATAAGATAACCAAATTATAAATTGGTATAATACATTTCCAACCTTTTTCACCAGCCTTTGTGAAAACTTTCCACATTCCAGCTAATTGTATGATAGCAACAACTAACCCAATAACAAGGATAATACCTAGAAAAGCTCCTAAAATAGCTCCTAGACCTGTTGCAGCAGCAGCTTCTGTTGCATACCCATAGTCGTAATAATCATAATAACTTGGATAAGAAGAGTAATAATCATAATATCCCATAAATGAATCCCCCTTTCATAAACTTCACAATTAAATTTTCCCATTTTTCGACAAAAAAGTCAATATAAAACCAGAAAAAAACTTGTATAAAAAATGTTAGTCTGATATAATCTATGTAGTTACGCAATAAAATATACGAGGAGGTATTGAAATGAGCGGAAATAAATGTCAATGTGGTAGTCCTAAAAGGGATGAATTTATGCAAAAATTGTTTGATGAATATTTACCTATTAAAGATAATTTGATTCAAATGTTAAATGAGGTACAAGAGCATTATGGATATATTCCACAAAATGCACAAATAGAACTTTCAGAATTTTTAAATATTCCAATGGCAGAGATTTATGGAGTCATAACTTTTTATTCGAGATTTACCCTAAAACCTAAAGGAAAATATAATATTGCAGTATGCTTGGGAACGGCATGTTATGTAAAAGGTTCTCAAAAAATCATGGATAGATTAAAAGAAAGATTGAAAATTGAGTCAGGTGAAACAACAACAGATGGATTATTTTCTATTGAAGAAACTAGATGTGTTGGAGCATGTGGTTTGGCTCCAGTATTTACTGTAAATGGTGAAGTGTATGGAAAAGCAACCGTTAAAAAATTAGATGAAGTTTTAGATGAAATTATAAACAGCAAGGAGAAATAAATGAAAAAGAATTTATTAAAAACAAATTGCTTTGATGTTAATAAAAAAATGATAATCATTGGAAGTTGTTTAGAAAATATGTTTCCTAATATATATCAAAAACTAGAACAAGAATCAACAAATATTTATGAAGTATGTTTGGAAGAAACACATCTAAATATGGTTATTACAAAAATAGCAGGAATGTTAGCAAGAAATGATATCAAAGAAATAAAATTTGTTACAATAGATAAATCTCCTCATTGTATTCAATTGCATTACGTTGTGAAAGAATTGGAAAATATAATGGATTTAGAGAAGATTCATATAGAGAATTATGTGGCAACAAGTGAAGGGCTAATAGAAGTTCCATTAAAAGTTATAGGGTTATCTAAAAATCTAGCAAAATTGTCAGAAATGATAAAAGAAAAATAGAGGTCTGTCCCTTTTGGACAAAAAATGTCCAATTTGACACGTCCCCAAAGGAGGAAAGTATGAAAAGTCTAGAAGAAATTCACAAAATAAGAGAAGAAAAAAGAAAAGAATTGGATTTAAGAGTTAATACAAAAGCAGATACCAGAGAAAAACATATTTTGGTTTGTCATGGTACAGGTTGTACTTCTTCAAAATCACCGGAAATTCTAGAAAATTTTAGAAGAATTTTGAAAGAAAAACATATAGATAATGTAAGAGTTATTAAAACTGGTTGTTTTGGTCTTTGTGCCAAAGGACCTATCGTTATCATTAGACCAGAAGATACTTTTTATGCAATGGTAACACCAGACGATTGTGAAGAAATTATTGAGACACATATTGTAAAAGGTGAAAGAGTAGAAAGACTACTTTGCAAAGATATTGATGGAACGATTGTAAATAGTTTGGATGAATTAAACTTTTATAAAAAGCAAAAGAGAATTGCTCTTAAAAATTGTGGTGTTGTGAATCCAGAAGAAATTGATGAATATATAGCATTTGATGGATATAAAGCATTGGAAAAAGTTTTAAAAGAAATGACACCAGATGAGGTTATTGATGTTGTAAAGGAATCAGGCTTAAGAGGTAGAGGAGGCGCTGGTTTCCCTACTGGTAAGAAATGGGAACTTACAAAGGCATCAGAAGGAGACCAAAAATATGTTGTTTGTAATGCAGATGAAGGTGACCCAGGTGCATTTATGGATAGAAGTATTCTAGAAGGTGATCCACATTCTGTATTAGAAGCTATGGAAATTGCAGGATATAGCATTGGAGCTAATAAAGGATATATTTATGTTAGAGCTGAATATCCAATTGCAGTTCAAAGATTAAAGATTGCCATTGACCAAGCAAGAGATTATGGATTATTGGGAGAAAACATCTTTGGAACAGATTTTAGTTTTGATATTGAAATTCGATTAGGAGCAGGTGCTTTTGTCTGTGGTGAAGAAACAGCATTATTAGAATCTATTGAAGGAAAAAGAGGTCAACCAAGAGTAAAACCACCATATCCAGCACAATCAGGATTATGGGGAAAACCAACATTAATTAACAATGTAGAAACCTATGCAAATATTGCACAAATCATATTAAAAGGAGCAAAATGGTATTCTTCTATTGGAACAGAAACCTCAAAAGGAACAAAAGTATTTGCTTTAGGTGGAAATGTCAATAACATTGGATTAGTAGAAGTACCTATGGGAACGACTTTAAGAGAAATTATTTATGATATTGGTGGCGGAATTCCAAATGGTAGAGAATTTAAAGCTGCACAAACAGGAGGACCTTCAGGAGGTTGTATTCCAAAAGAACACTTAGATACTCCAATTGATTATGAATCTTTAAAAGAAATTGGTTCTATGATGGGATCTGGTGGATTAATTGTTATGGACGATACAAAATGCATGGTTTGTTTAGCAAAATTTTACCTTGAATTTACAGTTAGTGAAAGTTGTGGTAAATGTACACCATGTAGAATTGGTACAAAAAGAATGTTAGAGATATTAGAAAGATTATGCAATGGAGAAGGAGAAGAACTTGACATATATAAATTAGAAAAATTAGCAGCAAATATACAAAAATCAAGTATATGTGGACTTGGGCAAAGTGCGCCAAATCCAGTTATTAGTACATTGAAATACTTTAGAGAAGAATTTAGACAACATGCGATTCAAAAAGAATGTAGAACATTAGAATGTAAAGCAATGGCAAAAATCACAGTCAATGAAGAAAAATGTAAAGGCTGTGGCTTATGTCAAAAACACTGTCCAGTCAATGCAATCGATGGTTCAGGAAGAGATAAAAGAATTATCAACCAAGAAAAATGTATCAAATGTGGTACATGTATTACAAGTTGCCCATTCCATGCAATCGGCAATTAGGAACGTTAGGGACGTGCCAAATCGTTTCAAAATGGAACGAAAGGGACAGAACTATGAAAATATGTATGCAAGGAAATGGTTTTTAATCAATATTAATAGCGCGAAATATTAATTGAATGGATAATAAATTAAGGAGGAATTATGTTAGAACTAACATTAGCAGATATAAAAGCATTTTCAAAAGAATACAATGATAATCCCAACAATAAAATTATTGAAAATGCCATTACAACAAATGGATTAGAAAATGCCTGCTTAGACAGAGATATTGTTAGAGAAAATCAACCCGTTTTTAATATCGAACTTTCTGATACCAAACGATATGACCAAAAGGAAAGTTGGAAATGTTGGATATATGCAGGATTTAATATGATTCAATATAATATGGCAGAAAATTTAAATATGGACTTAATGAATTTTGAACTATCAAGTAATTATATTGCTTTCTTCGATAAATTAGAAAAAGCAAATAATGTTTATGAAAATATTATCAATTTATCTATTGAAAATACAAGTTTAAAATATATAAAGCAAGAAAGACTTTTAAAAGATTGTGTTACTGAAGCAGGATTTTATGAATGGTTTGCAAGTATTATAAAAAAATATGGAATTGTGCCATATTCTTATATGCCCAACCCAAAAGAAGGAGAAGATGGTGAAAAAATTTCTCGTATCTTTAGAGAAAAAGTAAAGAAAGATGTAATTTCTTTAATAGAAGAGAAAAAGCAAGGTAAAAATGAAGAAGAACTAAGAAATCTAACAAAATTATATGCAAAACAAAATTACATATTTTTATCAAAAATCTTGGGCGAACCACCAATGATATTTGATTTAGAATATAAAGATAAAAATGGAACATACATATCACAAAAGCAAATAACACCAATTGATTTTAAAAATCAATATCTAACATTAAATTTAGATGATTTTGTATCAATTGCCAATACGCCAATGTACAACAAAGAATATAACAAAGTATATCGATTAAAACATTTTGGAAATATATATAAAAATAGCTACAGACAATTTTTAAATTTACCAATAGAAGAGTTAAAAAGGTGTGCTATAGAACAATTGAAAGATGGAATGCCTGTATATATTAGTCTTGATATTTCAAATAAGTATGTTTATGAAAAACAAGGCATTTTAGATACAAGAATTTATAATTATGAAAAAACTTTAGATATGCATTCATTAGATAAAAGAGAAGGGTTAGACCTTTCAGAATTTCATTCATCACATTCCATGGCAATTACAGGTGTAAACATAGTAAATGGGCATATCGAACGATGGAAAGTAGAAGATAGTTATGGTGCAGGTCCAGATGAAAAACCAAATGGATATTATACAATGAATGATAATTATTTTAACAAATTTACAATGGATATCATTATAAACAAAAGATACTTAACTGAAGAACAAAGAAAATTGCTAAACCAAGAACCAATTGAGTATGACATGGATATGGAAGACGAAGTTTAATAATAGTTAAAAGAAAGAGAGATGTGGATATGGAAAAAGAAATGGTTAATTTAACAATTGACAATCAAAAAGTAACAGTGCCTGAAGGAACAACAATATTAGAAGCTGCAAAAACAGCAGGAATTGATATCCCAACATTATGCTTTTTAAAAGACATTAATGAAGTGGGAGATTGTAGAATGTGTATTGTTGAAGTAGAAGGCAGAAGAGGATTTGCTACTTCATGTATTCAAACTGTAGAAGAGGGGATGGTTGTTCATACACATACACAAAATGTATTAGAAGCACGTCATGTAATTCTAGATTTAATAATTTCAAATCATTCTAAAGATTGTTTAACTTGTACACGTTCAGGAAATTGTGAATTACAAGCATTAGCCACAAAATTTAATGTCTTAAATATTGAATTCGAAGGAGAAAGAACAGAACACAAAATTGATGATTTATCACCATCAATTGTAAGAGATTTTAATAAATGTATCTTATGTAGAAGATGTGTAGCAGCATGTAAGAATGTACAAAAGATTGGTGCTATTGATTGTATTAATAGAGGTTTTGAATCATGTATATCAACTGTTGGAGATCACAGTTTGAATGATGTTAACTGTACATTTTGTGGTCAATGTATAGAAGCTTGTCCAACAGGTGCTTTACATGAAAAAGAAACCATTAATGATGTATGGGTAAAATTAAAAGACCCAGAAACAACGGTTATTGTACAAACAGCTCCAGCAGTTAGAGTTGCTCTTGGAGAAGAATTTGGTATGCCAATTGGTACAAATGTAGTAGGAAAAATGGTAACTGCATTAAAACGTTTAGGATTTGACAAAGTATTTGATACCAATACAGGTGCAGACCTTACCATTATGGAAGAAGCAAATGAATTTATAGAAAGATTTACAAAAAATGATAATTTACCAATGATTACATCTTGTAGCCCAGGATGGGTAAAATATATAGAAATGAATTATCCAGAATTATTACCACATCTATCTAGTTGTAAATCACCTCATGAAATGTTTGGTGCTATTCTAAAAACATATTATGCCAATAGAGAAGGTTTAGACCCAGAAAAAATCTATGTGGTTTCTGTTATGCCATGTATTGCAAAGAAATTTGAAAGACAAAGACCAGAAATGATGGAAGATAACTTATATGATGTAGATAATGTTATTACTACTAGAGAATTGGCAAGAATGATTAAGCAGGCTAACATCGAATTTGAAAAACTAGAAGATAGCAATTTTGATAGTCCTATTGGAGAAGCAAGTGGAGCAGGTGCTATTTTTGGAACAACTGGTGGTGTTATGGAAGCCGCTTTAAGAACAGCACAAGATACTTTAACAGGAAAAGATTTACCGAAAATTGACTTTGAACAAGTAAGAGGAGGAGAAGGTATCAAAAGGGCAACAATTAATATTGCAGGGAAAGATATTAATGTTGTTGCAGCAAGTGGATTGGCAAATGCAAGAACCATATTAGAAGAAATCAAATCAGGTAAAGCCAACTATCAATTTGTTGAAATTATGGCTTGCCCAGGTGGTTGTATCATGGGTGGTGGTCAACCAATTAAGAGTTCTAAAGTAAGAGCAGAAGTAGATGTTAGAAAATTAAGAGCAGATGCTTTATATACAATAGATGAAAGAAGTATTGTTAGAAAATCACATGAAAATCCATTTATGAAAAAATTATATAAGGATTTCTTAGAAAAGCCAGGAAGTGAAATTGCTGAAAGATTATTACATACAACTTATACAAAAAGAGAAAAATATAATATATAAAGGGGAAGAAACATATGAAAAATTATACTTTAAAAACAAATTTTAAATTATTAATGTTAATTTTTTTAATAATTATATTTATAGCAAATCCTATTATAAGCTTCGGAGCAGATAATTTACCAGAATATTTACAAGTAAATATCGATAAGTCAGAAGTAAATATAGGAGATAGTATCAAATTAAAATTAAGTAATACACGTGCAGACCAAATTGATGGCTTAGAAGATAAAGGCGTTAGATATTTGTCAGCTAAAATTAGTTATAACAAAGATGTATTTGAATTAAATGAAGATGGAATACAAGAAGCACTTTTAGAAGATATTCCAGAAGACGGAAAAGATAAATATGGATGGAAATTACATGCATTTTCTGAAGAAACAGGAGAGATATATTTTGCGTATATGTATCCTTTATATGGAATGCTAGTAGGAAGTTGTGATATAGCTACAATTACTTTAAAAGTAAAAGATAATATACCTACTAAACAAGAAAAAATAACTTTTACCGATGTAACAATTGGTACAGATGATTACAATGAAGTAAAAGTTGCAGACATTTCATTAGATGTTTTAGTAAAGGGAAATACCATAGAAGATGATAAACAAGAAGATAATAAACAAGAAGATAATATAAATAATAATAATGTTATCAATGCTAATACTATCAAATATAATGAGATTAAAAAAAATGATACAACAGTGGCAAATAAGATTTTACCAAAAGCGGGAAATACATTTTTATGCATGATAATTCTTATATGTGTGGCACTTATTATATTCTTAATAATAAACTATAAAAAATATCAGAAGTATAAGAAAGTTTAAAAATAAATAGTAGATTATTTTTTATGAAAATAGTCTACTATAATTTTTTTAAAAAATATTGATTTTTCTTATAGATTGGTATATAGTAAGAAAGGGTGTAGAAAAATGACAAAATTTGTAGGAAATATTACAAAACTAAAAGCAAGTGATATCAATAGAAATATTGTTTATTTAGCATTCCCAATTTTTAAATTCATAAGGTAAGTGTTTATATCAATTCAAAAAGGATTGATATTTTTTTGTATCTAAATACTTACTAAGAAAATAAAAGGAGGCGTTCTAATGGAACAAACAAAAAAATTACTATTAGATGTAAATGAAAAGCCAACTGTTGCAAAATGGATAATCCTTGCATTACAACATGTTTTTGCTATGTTTGGAGCAACCATTTTAGTTCCTATCATGGTAAATACAGCAGCTGGTGAAACAGTTCTTACCATTCCAGTAGCCTTAGTAACATCAGGAATTGGAACATTAATTTACATCTTATGTACAAAAGGGAGATCACCAGTATATTTAGGAAGCTCTTTTGCATTTATTGCACCATTGGCAGCAGCTTATGTAAAAGGTGGAATTTCAGGTGCCATGGTTGGTGTTATGGCAGTAGGTCTTGTCTATGTGATTTTTGCAACCATTATTCATTTTATAGGTAAAAAATGGATAGACAAATTATTACCACCAGTTGTTATTGGACCAATGATTATGATTATTGGTTTAAGTTTAGCACCAAATGCCATTTCTCAAGTAGGATTAGGAACCGGAACACAAATTGATTGGAGATGTATTGGAGTTGCTTTAATAACTTTTTTAACAACAGCTATTGTCATGGTTAGGGGAAAGGGATTCTTAAAAATTATTCCTTTTTTAGTAGGAATTGTTGTAGGATATATTTCAGCAATTTGTTTTGGATTAGTTGATTTTGCACCAGTACTAGAAGCTAGCTTCTTTAGTATGCCAAGCTTTGTAATTCCATTTTTAAATTATACACCTAATTTTTCAGCATTATTAACGATTGTGCCAATTTCTTTGGTAACCATTGCAGAACACATTGGTGACCATACAGCATTAAGTACCATTATCGGAAAAAATTTATTAAAAGATCCAGGATTAGATAGAACTTTATTAGGTGATGGTTTAGCAACATTTGTTGCAGGATTTTTAGGAGGACCAGCTAATACAACTTATGGTGAAAACACATCTGTTGTAGGAATGACAAAAGTAGCATCTGTATGGGTAATCGGATTAGCAGCAATTATCGCTATCTGTTTAGGATTTTTAGGAAAATTCACTGCATTGGTATCAACCATTCCTGATGCTGTTTTAGGTGGTGTATCTTTGCTATTATATGGATTTATTTCTGTCAATGGTCTAAAAGTACTAATTGAAAATAAAATTGATTTTGGAAAATCTAAAAATATTGTTGTTGCATCTACTATGTTAGTACTAGGATTAGGAGGAGCAGCTATCTCTATTATTCATGGAGATTTATCTGTAACCATTTCAGGAATGAGTTTAGCAGCGATTATTGGTATCTTATTAAATCTACTATTACCAGATGAAAAAGATGACGATGATTCAGAAAATGAGAAAATGAAAGAAGAAAAAAATGATAATGAAAAAGAAGTCAAATATGAAAGCGAGGCAAATGCAGTGGAAGAGATAAAAAATGATGACGAAGATCAAGTAACAGTATTAAGTAATCCTTTAGTGGAACATAAATTATCTATTATAAGAAATAAAAATACAGGTACAAAAGAATTTAGAGAAATTATAGGAGAGATAGCCACACTATTATGTTATCATGCATTAGAGGATGCAAAATTAAAAGAAATTGAAATTGAAACACCAATTTGTAAAACAAAAGCAAGAGTATTAGATGAAGACAATTATGCGTTTGTACCAATTTTAAGAGCTGGAACAGGTATGCTAGATGGATTATTAAAAATAGTACCAAATGCCAAAATTGGACATATAGGTTTATATAGGAATGAAGAAACTTTAGAGCCAGTACAATATTATTATAAAATGCCAAAAGATATTGCAAAAAGAGAAGCAATTATCTTGGATCCAATGCTTGCAACAGGAGGTTCAGCTGCAGATACTATTCAAATGCTAAAAAAAGATGGTGTTAAGAAAATTAAATTCTTATGTATCATATCTGCACCAGAAGGAATTGAAAGATTAAAGAAAGAACATCCAGATGTAAAAATTTATACAGCATGCATTGATGAAAAATTAAATGATAAAGGATATATTGTTCCAGGATTAGGTGATGCTGGAGACAGGATATTTGGAACGAAATAAAACAAAACTATATATAAAGAGACAATCTGAAATATGTTCAAATTGTCTCTTTAATTTGCTATTTGTTATTATTATTTTGTCTTTCATTATTGTTATTTTGATTATTTGAATTGTTGTTATTATTTTTATTTTCTTTCTTTTTCTTACTCATATACAAAGCACCTCCTCAAAGTATATTACTATTTTGCACGAAACTATAAAAAATATGCACCCATAATTTGTTTTTTTTATATAATTGATATATAATACCAGATGTATAAGTAATTTATATGGAAAAACAAATAAAATAGTACTAATATTTAAATTTAGGGAGGATTGGAAATGAATTATAATAATGAAAAATTAAATGAATTCAATGATTACATAAGATATAGAAAAGTGGCTATAATAGGATTGGGAGTTAGTAATTTACCACTTTTAGATTATTTATATGATAAAAAAGCAAATGTAACTATATTTGATGAAAGAGAATATAATCAAATTCCTAGAGATATTGTTGAAAAAATTACAAATTATGGATTTATGATACATTTTGGAAAAGATTGTTTGCAAGAACTAAAAAATTTCAATGTCATTTTTCGTTCTCCTAGTTGTTTACCAACAAAACCAGAATTAGTAGAAGAAGCAAATAGAGGAGCATTACTAACAACAGAAGTAGAATTATTAATGAAAATGTGTCCAGCAAAAGTAATTGGTGTAACCGGAAGTGATGGTAAAACGACAACAACAAGTTTAATCAATCATATTTTAGAAAAAGCAGGATATAGAACATTTTTAGGAGGAAATATTGGAACACCATTATTTACAAAACTATCAGAAATGACACCTGAAGATATCGTTGTGCTAGAATTAAGTAGTTTTCAATTAATGGGAATGGAAGTGAGTCCACAAATTGCTGTTATTACTAATATAACACCAAATCATTTAAATATTCATAAAGATTATCAAGAATATATTGACGCTAAGAAAAATATTTTCAAATATCAAGATGAAAATGGAATTTTAGTTTTAAATTATGATAATGAAATTACAAGAGAATGTGCAAAAGAAGCAAATGGAAAAGTAATCTTCTTTAGCAGTCAAACCAAATTAGACAATGGATATATTGTTGATGAAGATGTGATAAAAGAATGTGATGATAAAGTCAGAAAACATATTTTAAATACAGATGATGTCATTTTAAGAGGAAATCATAATTATCAAAATATAGCAACAGCCATTGCTGCAACAGCAAGTCTAGTGGATATAGAAACTGCTGTAAAAGCAATCAAAGAGTTTAAACCTGTAGAACATAGAATTGAATTTGTAGAAGAAATCGATGGAGTAAAATGGTATAATGATTCTGCAAGTTCGTCACCTTCTAGAACTTTATCTGGATTAAATGCTTTTAAAGAAAAAATTGTTTTAATTGCAGGCGGATATGACAAAAATTTAGACTATACACCTCTTGCAAAACCAATTATTGATAAAGTAAAAACATTAATTTTAATTGGTCAAACAGCTGGAAAAATTTATGATGCTGTTAAAGAAGAATTGGAAAAAGAAAATAAGAATTTAGATATTTATATGTGTGAAACATTGGAAGAAACAATTCCCCTTGCAAAAAAGAATGCCAAAAGTGGAGATGTTGTTCTATTTTCTCCTGCCAGTGCAAGTTTTGATATGTTTAAGAATTTCGCAGATAGGGGAAATCAATTTAAAAATTTAGTAAGAAATTTAAAAGAGAGAGGCTAAATATGATAATTATATATGATTTTGATGGAACATTAACACCATATTCATTACCACAATATGAAATATTAAAAAAATGCGGATATGATGATAATAGATTAATGCAAAAAATTAAAGAAGAAATACAAAAAGGAAATGCAACAGAAATATATGATGCATATTATAAATGTTATATTGATATTTTATCTGAAAATGGAATTACTATATCAAAAGATACAGCTTGTCTTGGAGCAAATCAGGTTGCATTTAATCCAGGTGTAATAGATTATTTTAAAAGATTTCAAAGTCAAACAACAGGAATAAAACATTATATTGTTACTGCAGGAATAAAAGATTATGTGGAAGAAACCCCAATTAGTAATTTTATAGATGGTGCTTATGGTGTAACCTTCAAACAAGAAAATGGAAAATGGGGAGATATCGATTTTCTATTAACAGATAAAGAAAAAGTAAATGTTATAAAGAAAGTTCAAAATGAAAATGAGGGAACAAATGATATTATATATTTTGGAGACGGATTAACAGATCATTTTGCATTTGAATATGTACATAGTATTGGTGGAAAAAATGTATTTGTTAAAACAAACGAGCAATCCGAAATAACTTATCAAAAATTAAATGTTAATGGCATTATTGATGAATGTTTTGATGCAGACTTTAGAATTCATTCTGATATTGATAAATATATTCAGAAACAACTAATCAATCAAAAAGGTTTTGAACATTAGAATATTATAATAGAGCAGACGACCTGAGAAACAGGCCGCCTTTGTTACGGGCTACTCTTATTCATTGTCAAGCAAAAAATCTTCTGCTTCTTTGATTATTCTTTTTTCGTCAGCTGTCAAATCCTTCAAACTGTCAGCAGCTTTAAGGATTACCTCAGCTAGTTGGATTCTTGATTTCTCAGACAACCTTTTTGATGTCCATTCTTTAAAAATGTTTTCTATCCTCGGCAATATAATCCCTCCTTTAATTAAAAGTAGCCTTTTTTGTGTATCAATATAATTATACCACAAAATCACAAAAAAGTTAAATATTATGCACCTTTTAGAGGTTATCAACATATCTTGTATAAAATAAATAAGGAGGAATTAGAAATGTATGATAACCAATATGAAGAGTACATAAGAAGTGTCTTAGGATATCCAAGTACAGCAAATATGAATCAAAATCAAATGTATCAAAATGAATATCCAAATCCATCCCAAGTAAACATGAGAAACGATTTAGAAGAGTTTTATCCAGAGATATATAAAATTATATATCCAATGGTTCAAAAAGCCTGTGATGGAAATATGGGGGCAAATAGCAGGGAAGAGATTGAACAAATGACTGATGAAATTTATTCAGCGATAGAAGATAACAATCAGATTAATGTGAATATTAATTTAGGAAATACAATTTCTACAACAAATATGAATAGAACACAAAATAGAAACGAAATACCAAAAGAGGAAATTCAAAAGAAAAGTTCTGAAAAACAAGAAGTAGAAAATAGAAATACAGAAGAAAGTAGAATAAGTCCTAGAAATAATAATTTGAGAGATTTAATCAAAATATTATTAATCAGAGAATTGTTGAGAAGACGTCATAATCATTTTCCACCAAGACCACCTCATAATCCACGTCCACCAATGAGACCACCTATCATGCCTAGAAACTATCAACCTTTATATGACATTTATGAGTATTAGAAAATTATTTTTATCTTAAAAATGAAAATTTTACCAATTTTTCAAAATTAACTTTGAATAGAAATTTAAAAAATGTAAAAAATAAATAAGAGAAATTTTGAAAGGTGGTAAAGAAAATGAAGGTTAAAGATTGCATGTGTACAGAAGTTTGTTGTGTGAAACCAGAAACAACAATATGTGATGTTGCAAAATTAATGAGTAAAAATCATATTGGTTCAATACCTGTTTGTGATACAAATAATTGTTTATGTGGTATTGTAACAGATAGGGATATCATTTTAAGAAGTATTGCTTGTGATAAAGATGTAAAATCAACACCAGTTAGTGATATCATGTCAACAAATGTATGTACTTGTGAAGAAGATGAAGATATGGCAAATGCTGAAAATAAAATGGGAACAAACAAAGTAAGAAGATTACCTGTTTGTGATAGTAATAAAAAAGTTATAGGTATATTAACATTAGGAGATATTGCACAAAATAGAGCGAAACTAGATGATAGAGAAATTTGTATTACATTTGAGGATGTTTGTGATTGTAATACAAATAAAAATGCAGAATAGTTAGCAAATATTTTTTATAACAGTAGAATTTTGTTAATGATTTAGAACGAATTCTACTGTTTTTCTTTTTTATTTCGTATATAAAATTTTATGATACATATAATAAATATGAATAGTAGATTTAATTGCGAAGTTTAGTATAAAATCATAATATTTTTTCTAAAACATAAGGGAGGGGAGAGATGATTGTAAATATACCATATTGGACAAGAGTATTAAAAAATATCATATATGTTTTATTACTAATATTAGGTTTGTATGTGGCATTAAAATTATCCATTTTTTATATGCCTTTTTTAGTAGCATTTATTATTTCACTAATCATAGAACCTCTCATAAAATTGATTATGCAAAAAACAAAGCTAACCAGAAGGACTAGCTCCATTATTATTTTTATTCTTGTATCTGCAATTATTTTAGGAATATTAGCCTGGATTATGGTTACATTATTTTCAGAATCATCCAGTTTATTACAAGGATTAAATGACTATGTAGATAAAGCATCTGTTCAAATACAAGGATTTATTGAACAATTTCATTTTGATAAAATTAAATTATCAGATGAAATATTAAATATTGTTCAGGAATCAAGTGGTGATTTTTTACAAACCATTTCTAATTGGTTAAGAAATGCATTAAATGGATTAATTAATATTGTTACAAAAATACCTGAAATAGCAATATGTGTTGGAATTACGATATTAGCATTATATTTTATTTGCGTCGATAAAATTTATATTTTAGATCAAATTGAATATCACTTACCAAAAACATGGGTAAAAAAATTGAGTACGCATTTAAAAGATTTAATTCAAACATTAGGAGGGTATTTAAAAGCAGAAGCTACATTAATTCTAGTATCATTTGTAATTTCTCTTGTAGGTTTATATGTATTATCTTTTTTAAAATTTAATATTCCATATCCTTTATTAATGGCATTATTTATTGGTTTTGTTGATGCACTTCCGATTTTAGGTTCTGGTACAGTTATGATTCCATGGGCCATTATTTCTGGACTAAATGGTGATTTATCTTTAGGAATAGCTATTGTTACCTTGTTTATTATTATGTCTATTGTAAGACAATTCTTAGAGCCAAAGTTAGTTAGTAAAAATATTGGTGTTCATCCAATTTTTACTTTAATTGCTATGTATACTGGATTTAAAATAACAGGGGTTATTGGGCTATTATTAGGACCAATTGCTTTAATCATCATTAAAAATATATTTGCTAATTTGATTGACCAGGGTGTTTTTAAAACAATTTTTGATAAGAAATAAAAGTAGAAATCTATTAAATTTATATATTGAAATAATTTTGTATTAATGATAAAATGATACAAAAAATAGGGGAGTCAAAATTATACGTATGAAAAATAAGAATGAGGAATACAATGATTTCGAAAGTTTTAAAAGAAAAGCTCAAACAGAAGATAATTACTATTTAACTATATTTTATGAAAATCATTTGACAACTATAAATCTTTCAGAATATAGAAAAACTTTTTTTACTTTTGGAAGAGATGAAGACAATGATATTGTTATTGATTCAGAAAATATTGATTTTGAACAAGGTTATTTTGAAGTAACAGAATATGGAATTTTAGCTGTTAATACTAGTAAAGAATATTCTATGATTAGTAATAACAACAAAACATTTAATGATATTTATTTATCAGAAGGTGGTTTTATAAAAATTATGAATCCATCTTCTTCAGATATATCACATAACATTTTGTTTATTATGTCTATTGGTCAAAATCTAGATGAATGGAAAAGCTATCCCTTACAGTTAGGTAGCAACATATTAGGAAGCGGGGGAGGCTGTGATGTTATTTTACCTCCAAATGGAGTTGGTAAAAAACATGCCATAATCTCAAAAATAGGAAATAAAATATCCATAAAAGATGATAATAGTTTAAATGGAACATTTGTTAATGGAAATAAAATTCCGACAACTCAAGATATTTCTTTAAATAATTTAGATGTAGTTGTTATTGGAAATTCTAAACTGATTCTATATAATAACAAGTTATTTTATCAAATATATAAAAGAGGCGTACAACTAGATGCTATTGATATTGTAAAACGTGTTCGTATTAAATTTAAAACAAAAGAAATTTCTTCTCATGTTAGTATGCATGTCAAACCTTCTGAATTTGTAGCTTTTGTTGGAGGTTCCGGTGCTGGAAAATCTACCTTTATGAAATGTATCAGTGGTGTAGATACACCTACTTCTGGAATTGTTCTTTTAAATGGAGAAAACTTATATGAAAATTATGAAAGTTTAAAATATAACATTGGATATGTACCACAAGAAGATATTGTATATTCTAATTTAACACTTCATGATATGCTAAAATATACAGCAAAATTAAGAATGCCAGAAAATTCAACAAAAAAAGAAAGAACACAAAGAATTAAAGAAGTTTTAGAAATTGTCCAATTAACAGAATTTGAAAATTCTTATATTCGACAATTAAGTGGGGGACAAAGAAAAAGGGCAAGTATAGCAACAGAATTAATTGCTGATCCAAGTTTGTTCTTTCTAGATGAGCCAACAAGTGGATTAGATCCTGATACAGAAAGAAGTGTTATGAAGACATTACAAAAAATGTCTAAAATGGGAAAAACAATTATACTTGTTACGCATAATACATTAAATTTACACCTATGTGATAAAGTTGCTTTTTTTGGAAAAGGTGGACATCTATGTTTCTATGGAAAACCACAGGAAGCATTAGATTTCTTTGGTGTAGATGATTTTGTAGACATTTATACATTATTAAATGAAAATATGGAAGAATGGTATGAAAAATTTACAGCAATATATGGAAAAGAAACAGTTAGTCATGCAGAAATAAAAAAAAGAAATAAAGTTCCACACAAGAAAAAATCTTTCTTCAAACAGTTATTTACTTTAATTAGAAGGTATATAAAACTGATTGCAAATGATGTACAACAACTTATTTTACTATTTGCACAAGCACCAATTGTTGCCGTGCTGTTAACAATTGTTTCTACTGACGATTTGTATTCAAGTTATGATGATACAAAAGCAATATTATTTTCTCTAGGTTGTGCATCTATCTGGTTAGGATTAATGAATTCCGTTCAGGAAATCTGTAAAGAAAAAGTTATTTTACAGAAAGAACATATGTCAGATTTGAAACTATCTACATATTTACTATCAAAATTTATCGTGCAGGGATTACTTGCTTTTATACAAGCAACTGTTATGGTGTTTATCTTCCAAGAAATCGTAGGTAGTTCACCTCACAGTATTTTGATAGATTCTTATTGGGATGTTCAGATAATATGTTTTTTATCAATATTATCTTCAGCCGCCTTGGGATTATGTATTTCAGCAATTGTTAAAAATTCTAATATAGCTATGTCTATCATTCCTTTAATTTTAGTGCCACAGTTGTTATTTTCTGGAATGTTATTTAAACTTGAAGGATTTGCAGATTTTATCTCTAATTTTATATTATGTAGATGGTCAGTAGAAGGCTTAGGAACTAGTGCTAATTTAAATGATTTAACACATATTATACAAACGATTAATCCAATGGCAGAAGTAGAAGCAGAAGATTATTTTACATTTACATCAGAACATATGATACATGTAATCTTAGTTATTTCATTCATGACTCTGGTTTTAATGTTTGCTAGTTATATAGCATTAAGGAAAAATGTTAATAAAAATATGTAAAAAATAAGAACCTATTTTAAAGGTTCTTATTTTACATCTTTAAATTGCTTACATCGAATAATTGAAACAACAATACTAATACTGAATAAAATAATCAATCCAATAATAATACTACTTGTACCAGTATAGGGAAGAGCAGTAGCTGCTTGATTCATATTTTGAGATTGATATGTAGTAGATGGCATATTGGAATTATTAGAATTATTATTTGGTTGTTCCAGATTTGTATTTGGAACATTATCTATATTCTCATCATTATTATTTTCATTATTAATAGGTGAATCTGTATTTGATATACCTAATTGCTCATCTGTCCATTCTTTGATAATTGAAATTTCTTCTTGCATTTCTTTTAAATTATTATTTGTTAAACTATTAACTTGAGAATTTAATTCTGCTTTTAATACAGTCAATATTAAAGGGTTTAAATCTGTTATTGTACTTAATAAGTCGATATCTTGTCTTAATTTTTCCTTTAATACATCATCAACTGTAGTAGCAGAATATAAATCATTGTAAGTTATATCTACAACTTCTTTAAATTCACTTAAATTACCTAAATCACCTTTATATTCGTTTAGTAAATCAATTAATTCCTGTTTTTCACTTGCTGTTACCCCTAATACAGGATAAAATAGGGAAGTAGATATAAAAATTAAAGTAAATATACATATTAAAATAATTGCTTTTTTGGTTGTGTTCATTTTTATAAATCCTTTCTATACTTATCATTTGTTTTATTTCATTAAATTCTATTATAAAGTATACTATAAAACAAATTATTCTGTCAACAAAATTAAAGTCAAAAAGATACCTCTTACATATAATAAGAAGTACCCTTTCATTATCTATTAATTAAAAACTAAACATATTCTTTATTAATTTCAAAGCCTTGATTAATCCACTAATTAATGATGGACTTTCTGCCGTTTCTTCTTGATAATCTGATTCTTTATCAACTTCTGTTCCAGACATAATGGCTTCAGTTTTTGCTATAAAATTATCAACATGTCCTTCATATACATTTTCTTTGTTACCTAATACAATAAATGCATGTTGTTCGCCTTCAGCTTCAAATCTTTGAACATATGGAATGTTTGGATTACTCATAGCTGTATTATAAACATCTGTACTGTTTTTAAATGGAACTGTTGTATCACTTGTACCATGTATAATTAATAATGGTGTTGAAGATTTTGATAGACTATTTAATGCATTCTCTAGTTCATCAAAGTTTTCTTCTGTTAATCCAACATCTACTTGATTAATAAGCATATCTTTAATGGCATCTCTACCAACAATATCTGATAGACTTGTTACATCAAATATACCTAATATTTTCGCAACCAATTCGTTATTTCCTACAGTATTTAGTAAATCTTCTACAATTCCTGTCATAGAAGTATATCCACAGTCTTCTACTAGACCTGTAACATGTTTATCTGTAATTGTTTGACCATCTACTTCTAGTCCAGATAAGAAAATAGTTGTTGCACCACCTAGTGATACACCATGAACAATAATTTCATTGCAGGTATAATGTTCATTAAGATAAGTTAGCCAATCCCAAATATCCAAACTATCTAAATATCCCATGCCACCTTTACCTTTATTGCCACCACTATTTCCAAAGCCTCTTAAGTCTGGTGCTAATATATTAAACCCTTGGTCTAAATACATGTCTCCTAATGCATCTGCCATTGCTTGTCCATTCATCATAAATCCATGTACTAAAACAACCCATTTGTTAGAAGTTGGTTTTCCGTTATTATCTACATCAGCATAATAAATGTTACCACTTAAATTTACTTTATATGTTTCTCCAGATAGCTTACCTGCTGTTGTAGCAACCATATCATCAACAACAACATTTGGTTCCAAGCTATTTAAAGCAATATTAGTATTTCCTAATGCAGATTGAATCGTAGATATGATTGAGTTTAAAAAACTACTAGGATCTGTTTCAGTAGATGAAATTGTTTCATTCAAAATTTTATTTGATATGTAAGGTATAACACTAGTATCACTATAATTTTCTTGAAGTTCCATAATCTTATCAACAATAGCATTCTTCATTTCATCAATACTCATATTGGTGTCAATACCTTGTAAGTAATTTTTTGAATCATTTAAAAATGATTTATATTCTTTAATGTCTCCATTCTTATTGTCTATAGCTGTATTTACATGATCATTATTCCAAAATGGCCAAGAACTAAATGCAGCTTGACTGGTTACCGGTGTTATCAGCATAATTGCTAATATTAAGATAACCACAAATTTCTTTATAGAAATAAACGAAACTTTTTTCATAATACAATCCTCCTTTTATTCATAAATTTGAACTATATCACGAAGTTCGAAATAGCATATTTATAGCTAATTTCTTCAAATGCTCTACATAATATTTTACCATATTTTCAGCGTTTTGTCAAAATATGTAAATTGTTACATCAGCATAGAAAAGAGAAAATTTATATAAAAAAAGCTCTAGCTTAAGCTAGGGCTTATATTCTAAAATTTCAAAACAATAATTATTCCCACTCAATGGTTGCAGGTGGTTTTGAAGTAATATCATAAACTACTCTATTAACATGTTTTACTTCATTCACAATTCTTGAAGAAACTTTTTCTAATATTTCATAAGGGATTTTGCTCCAAACACCTGTCATAAAATCTGTGGTTTCCACTGCACGTAGGGCAATAGTATAATCATAAGTTCTTTCATCACCCATAACACCAACAGATTTTAAGTTTGTTAATACAGCAAAATATTGATTAATTGATTTATGAAGTCCAGCATTTGCAATTTCTTCTCTAAAAATACTGTCTGCTTCTTTTAAAATATCTAATTTATCTTCAGTAATATCACCAATGACTCTGATAGCTAGTCCAGGTCCAGGGAATGGTTGTCTAAAGACTAAGTTTTCTGGTATTCCTAACTCTAATCCAGTTTTTCTAACTTCATCTTTAAATAGATTTCTTAAAGGTTCTACAATTTCTTTAAAATCTACATAGTCTGGAAGACCACCAACATTGTGATGACTTTTAATAACAGAACTTTTTCCTAAACCACTTTCAATCACATCAGGGTAGATCGTACCTTGTACTAAAAAGTCTACAGTTCCGATTTTTTTTGCTTCTTCTTCAAAAACTCTAATAAATTCTTCTCCAATAATTTTTCTCTTTCTTTCTGGATCTGTAACTCCAGCAAGTTTTGCTAAGAATCTATCTTTCGCATTGACTCTAATTAAATTAATATCAAATTGATTTCTGAAAACTTCTTCAACTTCGTCACCTTCGTTCTTACGAAGTAATCCATGATCAACAAAGATACAAGTTAAATTTTTTCCAATTGCTTTATGTAATAATACAGCAGCAACAGAAGAATCTACACCACCAGATAGAGCACATAAAGCTTTTTTATCTCCAATTTTTTCTTTTAAAGTTTTGATGCTATCTTCTACAAAAGAAGAAATTTGCCAATCTCCAGAACAACCACAAATGTTAAATAAGAAGTTCTTAATCACTTGTGTTCCATTAACAGATAAATTTACTTCTGGATGAAATTGAATACCATATAATTTTTTCTCTGCATTTTCCATTGCAGCATTTGGGCAATGGTCTGTTGAACCAATATTTTTAAAGCCATCTGGTACTTTAGATACAAAGTCTGTATGACTCATTAAGAAATCATTTGTTGTTTCAAATCCTTGAAATAGGGAAGAGGTGTTATCAATATTTACCTTAGTTGTTCCATATTCTCTTGTATTTGCTCTTGATACAGTTCCTCCTAAAGTATAAGTCATTAATTGCATACCATAACAAATTCCTAAAACAGGAATGCCTAAATCAAAAATGCCTTCTGCACATTTAGGAGAATCTTCTCCATAAACACTGGCAGGTCCACCTGTAAAAATAATTCCTTTTGGATTTTTCTCTTTGATTTTCTCGATAGAAATATTGTATGGTACAACTTCAGAATACACATTGCATTCTCTAACTCTTCTTGCAATTAATTGATTGTATTGTCCACCAAAGTCTAAGATTAAAATTAATTCATTTTCCTTCATATTTACCTCCGAATTTAAAATATGTATATATCATATCACAATTTGTCGATAAAGTAAATAAAAACCCACCATATATAGGAGAAAAACTACGAATTATTCCGATTTTGTAAATAAAACAAAAAATATTCTATAAATAGAGTATCTTTATTTTATAACACGCCACTTGTAGGAATATAAGTATCATCAGGAGGATATACATATTCTTCATTTGGTTTATCAACTGTTTTCATTTCTGTTACTTTTACAATAGGCATATCACCATGATAAATCCCTTTGGTTATTTCACCAGTTAATTCCACCCATGTTTCATTTGCAAAACTTTGTGCATTTTCATATTCGCAAAGAAATCCTACAATTACATATTGAAAATCAGAAGAAATAATCATATCTCTGGCTAATATAAATTGCGTATCTGTTAAATCTAATACTCGATATACATATCCTGTAAATTGGATTTTTACACCAACATAATCATCTATATTTTCATGAACTGCTTTCAAAACATTGGTATAATTTTTCGCAGAAATAACAGAAACATCACTTTGAGGCATACAGCTAGAGATAATTCTATCATTTTTCGCACCAATAAATAGTTTGATACTGACAAAAATTAAAATAAAAATAATCAACAATACAATTCCTGTAAAAAAATATTTAAAAATCTTACTACCATTGACTTTAAAATTATATATAAACATAACAAATCCTTTCTTTCATAAGTTTTGTTATTAAAAATATATGTACAAGAAAATCTAATATGATAAATATTGTAGTAATAATCATAAGTTATTTTTTAAAACACTTGATAAAAAAAGATTTTAGTGATATAGTAACAAAGTAAAAAAATAAACTTAGGAGGACCGATTAACAATGGGATTATTTAAAACATATAGCGAGAAGGAAGTAAAGAGATTAAAACCATTAGTTGCTAAAATTAATGCACTTGAAGAAAAAATGGTAAAATTAAGTGATAGTGAATTAAGAGGAAAAACAGAATATTTTAAAAAACAATTAGCAGATGGCAAAACATTAGATGATATATTACCAGAAGCTTATGCGGTAGTAAGAGAAGCTTCTAAAAGAGTTTTAGGAATGAGACATTTTGATGTGCAATTGATTGGTGGTATTGTATTACACCAAGGTAGAATTGCAGAAATGAAAACAGGTGAGGGTAAAACACTAGTAGCCACATTACCTGTATATCTAAATGCACTTGAAGGAAAAGGTGTTCATGTTATTACTGTAAATGATTACCTAGCAAAAAGAGATAGTGAATGGATGGGAAAACTATATAAATTCTTAGGACTATCTGTTGGACTAGTTATTCCTGGTATGGAACCTAAAGCAAAACAAGAAGCATATAATGCTGATGTAACTTATGGTACAAATAATGAATTTGGATTTGATTACTTAAGAGATAATATGGTTATTTATAAAGATCAATTGGTACAAAGAGGATTACATTATGCTATTGTCGATGAAATTGATAGTATTTTAATTGATGAAGCTAGAACACCACTTATTATTTCAGGTAGAGCAAATCAATCATCTGATTTATATAAAAAAGCAGATAACTTTGTTAGAAGATTAACACCAAAAGTTATTGTAGAAGAAGATGTAAAAGATTATGAACAAGCAGAAGACAATGAAAAATATGACTATATCGTAGACTTAAAAGCAAAATCTGCATCATTGACGCAAAAAGGTATCAAAAAAGCAGAAGAAGCTTTTGGATTAGAAAATTTCAACGACTTAGAAAACTCAACATTAGTACATCATGTTAATCAAGCTTTAAGAGCACATGGTGTTATGAAAAAAGATATTGACTATATCGTAAAAGATGGAGAAGTATTAATTGTTGATGAATTTACAGGTCGTATCATGTATGGAAGAAGATACAATAATGGATTACATCAAGCAATTGAAGCAAAAGAACATGTAAAAATTGCAGATGAATCAAAAACATTAGCAACAATTACATTCCAAAATTACTTTAGAATGTATGATAAATTATCTGGTATGACAGGTACAGCAATGACAGAAGAAGCAGAATTCGAAGAAATTTATAACTTAGATGTTGTTGAAATACCAACAAACAAACCAATGATTCGTAAAGATGAAAATGATGTTATTTACAAAAATGAAAATGCAAAATTCAGAGCCATTGTAAGAAGCATCAAAGAAAGCCATGAAAAGGGTCAACCAGTTCTAGTAGGTACAGTATCTATCGAAAAATCTGAAAAATTAAGCAAATTATTAAAACAAGAAGGAATCAAACATGAAGTATTAAATGCCAAATACCATGAAAAAGAAGCAGAAATTGTTGCACAAGCTGGTAAATTCGGAGCAGTAACCATTGCAACAAACATGGCAGGACGTGGTACTGATATTATCTTAGGTGGAAATAGCGAATTTTTAGCAAAAGAAGAAATGAGAAGAAAGAAAGTCCCACATGAGCTAATTGAAGAAGCAAATACCTATTATGAAACAGATGATGAGGATATTTTAAATGCTAGAAAACAATTCAAAGAATTAGTAGATAAATATGAAGAACAAATTAAAGAAGAAAAACAAAAAGTAATTGAAGCTGGTGGATTAAAAATTATCGGAACTGAAAGACATGAATCAAGAAGAATTGATAACCAGTTAAGAGGACGTTCTGGACGTCAAGGAGATATTGGTGAATCTAAATTCTATATTGCTTTAGATGATGATTTAATGAAAATCTTTGGTGGAGATGTTATCACAAAAGTATATAATTCATTAGGTGCAGATGAAGATATGCCAATTGATTCTAAGATTATATCTAGAGCAGTTGAAAATGCACAAAAGAAAGTAGAAGGAAGAAACTTTACCATTCGTAAAAATGTCTTAAAATATGATGATGTTATGAATGCACAAAGAGAAATTATTTATGCACAAAGACGTGAAGTATTAAATGGTGAAAATATTCATGACAACATTATGGATATGATACATGCTGTAGCAGAAGCTACTGTTCAAATGTATTTAGAACCAGAAAACAATGAAGTAAATGTAGAAGCATTAAATCAAGATATTTTAAACACTTATGGAATTGATATGTTAGCATATATCAAAGAACATGTTTCAGAACCTGAAAAGATTACAGAAGAACTTATTAAACAAGCAAATGCAAAATATGTAGAAAAAGAAACTGAAATTGGTTCTGATGAAATGAGAGAACTTGAAAGAGTTGTTATGCTTAAAGTAGTAGATGAAAAATGGATGAACCATATCGACAGTATGGATGAATTAAAAAATGGTATTGGACTTCGTGCTTATGGACAACAAGATCCTGTTGTTAAATACAGAATTGAAGGTATGGATATGTTTGATGAAATGATTTCAGACATTAAAGTAGATGTAACCAAAATCTTAATGAATATTCGCGGACAAGGTGAAGCAAAAAGACAAGAAACTGTTAAAATTACAGGTGCAGCATTAGAAGCTATTCATAGTGTTGATGGTGGTTCAAAAATTGGAACAGATGTTGATAGAACAATTAGAAATGATGGACCAAAAGTAGGAAGAAATGACCCATGTCCATGTGGAAGTGGCAAAAAGTACAAAAACTGTCATGGTAAAAATCAATAATTTTAATTAAAATATAAGAGAATTTGGCAATAGCTAGATTCTCTTTTTATGTTATACAATACTATGTAATTATATTGTTATTTTTAATATTTTGTATTATAATATATAAGGTTTGTATAAAATATATCCAACGTAAAGGAAGGGGTAAAATGACAAATATTAAGCATTTAACCGAACGGAAAGTAGAAATACAGTTTGATCCAGAAAAAAAGGTTGAACATCTTATTTTATTAGTGTATAAGTACAAAGCTGATCACGTGTACGATAAGAGTACAAATACTCTTATGATTGAGTGTAAAACTGATACTGATATGCTAAATCTTCTGGAAGAAGTAAAAAAGTATCTCCGTAAAGCATGACCTCTCCTCGGAAACAGAGTTCTTTATGTTTCCGAGGATTTTTCTATAATTGACAATTTTACATAAAGTAAATATAATAATTAAGAAATATAAAACCTAAAAAGGAGGAGTAACTATGAGAATAACAGAAATTTTATTTCGGGAAGGACTTAAGAAAGGTGTTGAAGCATTTCTAGCGGGAGGAAAAGCAGAAGGATTTTCAACTGAGCAAATGTTTACAGCTCTTCTTAAGATAATCGGGAAAGATCCTGAGTATAATGTTGCATTGCTTAATAAAGTTCTTGACAACCTTCGACATGCTGAAAATGAGGATTTATCTAGTCCAGAAATGGATGAACCTGAATATTTTAACATGATGAAAAAGGTCTTAAATAAGAAATATGGAAGAAAAATTCCAAGTCAAAGATGCCTAATAATTGCTTTTGATATTCTTTACACAATACATGAAAAAGAATATGTTGATGTAGAAGATTTTTATCAAAGGTTGGAAGATAATTTCGGACTTGAACCTAAAAATACTCGAGTTAGAGTTTTAGGTTCGTCACCATACCGGCTTTATTCAGGTCTAATGGCTTTTACATCTCGATATTTATCGAGGAACGATTATAATGGCTGGAAAGATATGAACGAATTTGAGAGGTTAAAGGCACTAGAAAGAGCCGAAAATCTTATGTATAAAGAATTAATAGCAGAAAAAAGAAAAACACAATAAAAAAATTTCCGAAAAATAAAAATTTTGATAGAATTCTCGATAACCTAGAAACAAAGCAATTTACGTTTCTAGGTTATTTTTTTGATTTTTTCTAAAAAATATTTTAGTATTAACATAAATTTATCTATCTATTAAATAAATAAAAAAACTAATATAAAATATTTTAGGATGGACATTTTCACAACCTTATATTATAATATGTATAGATTGGAGTGTGATGAAATGCTAGAATTAGAAGAAAATTCAAGACTTCTAAAAACATTAGAAGAAAAACTACAAGATTTGGGTGAGTCACTTTGACATCTCTAAATTAGAAAAAGAATTAAAAGATTTAGAATCAGAAACTTTAAAAGAAGATTTTTGGCAAGATACCAAAAATTCAAATAAAGTATTGGCAAAAATAAAAAGTATTAAAAATAAAGTAAATGAATATAAAAAGATAGAAAATGAAATACAAAATTTAAATGAATTAACAGAATTAACGAATATGGAACCTGATGAAGAAATTGCAAAAGATATTATCAAAAGCACGAAAACTTTAGAAAAAGAAGTAGAAAAATTAGAAATCGCTACTTTATTATCTGGAAAATATGATGCCAATAATGCAATTGTAACCATTCATCCTGGAGCAGGAGGAACTGAATCACAAGATTGGGCTGAAATGTTATACAGAATGTATACGAGATGGGCAGATAAAAATGGATATAAAGTAACAGAACTAGATTACTTAGAAGGTGAAGAAGCAGGGATTAAAAGTGTTACCTTTGAAATTATTGGTGAATATGCTTATGGATATATGAAAGGGGAGATGGGAGTACATAGATTAGTTAGAATTTCTCCATTTGATAGTGGGGGAAGGAGACATACCTCATTTGCTTCAGTAGAAGTTTTACCTGAAATTACAGATGATATTGAAATAGATATTAACCCAGATGATTTAAGAATTGATACATATAGAGCCTCTGGTGCAGGTGGACAACATATCAATAAAACATCTTCTGCAGTCAGAATTACACATATACCAACCAATACAGTTGTTGCTTGTCAATCTGAACGTTCACAGATACAAAATAGAGAAACTGCCATGAGGATGTTAAAATCAAAATTGTTAGATTTAAAAGAAAAAGAACATAAAGAAAAAATTGAAGATTTAAAAGGAGAACAAAGAGAAATTGCATGGGGAAGTCAAATTCGTTCTTATGTATTTTGTCCATATACCATGGTAAAAGACCATAGAACCAACTATGAAGTAGGAAATGTGGAAGCTGTTATGGATGGAAAAATAGATGATTTTATGGAAAGCTACTTAAAATTTTCTAAATAATTTGACATATTTTAGCATAATCGAATATAATGTAAAGAGTTAAATTTAAATAAATTTAACTTTTTATTATTAAGAAATAAAGAAGGTGCTCAATATGGAGGACATAATTGTTTTAAAGTTTGGAGGTAGTTCTGTTTCTAATAATGAAAATTTAAAAATCGTTGCCAACAAAATTATTGATTTTAAAAATAACAATCAAAACATAGTTGTTATTTTATCAGCACAAGGAAAGACAACAGATAAGCTAATAAATGAAGCTTATGAATTAACAGAGGAGGTTAACAAAAGAGAATTAGATGCACTGGTTAGTTGTGGAGAACAAATGTCAGCTGCCAAATTAAGTATTTTATTAAATAGTTTAGGCTTTCCTTCTATATCTTTAACAGGATGGCAAGCTGGTATTTATACAAATAACACCAATCAAGATGCATTAATTGAAAATATTAATACAGAAAGAATCTGTTCAGAATTAGAAAGTGGAAATATTGTTATTATAACAGGATTTCAAGGAATTAATGAAAATCTAGACATAACCACTTTTGGCAGAGGAGGTTCTGATACAACAGCAGTTGCAGTTGCAGCAGCTCTAAAAGCTAAAAACTGTTACATTTTTTCTGATGTAGATGGAATCTATTCATCAGATCCTAACAAAGTTCAGGGAACAAAAAAATTAACAAAGCTTTCTTATGATGAAATGCTAGAATTATCAAGTGAAGGTGCAAAAGTATTGCATAATCGATGCATTGAAATTGGAGAAAAATATAACATACCAATTATTACGAAATCAACATTCAATGATAACTACGGAACCGTAATATCCAATCAAAAAATCGAAAAAAATGAAATCAAAAGTATTATAAAAAAAGATGTATCAAGAATTTCTATTATAGGCAACGGAATCATTAGAAATACAGATGCTATGATAAAAGCAATCAACTTTATCAAACAAAACAAATTAGAAATGTTAGAATTTGATGTCTCTGAAAGTAAAATTTCTATTACATTTAAAACTTTTGTTAGTGACAAAATGTTAGAAAAGTTGCATAATGAGATATTTATGAATAAATAATTTCAAAAAGGGATTTTGAGAACGGACTCAAAATTCCTTTTCTTAGTTCTAAAATAGACAACCTCTGAATATATATAATTTAGATTAAAAATTTGGAGGTACGCATATGACGATAGATGAGAGAAAAACAATCAATACAGCAGTGGTTCAAAACTTAATACTAGAAAATAGGGGAAAGCTAAGCATATCAGGAGTCTTAGATGTCTTAAGTTTTGATGACCAAGTGATTATGGTAGAAACAGAATTAGGATTACTAACAATAAAAGGTGAAAACCTTAGAATTACAAAATTAAGTATTGATACTTCTGAAGTAATTGTAGAAGGAAATATCTCTTACTTAGCATATAGTAATAAAGAAGTAGAAAAAAATAAAGGAAGTATTATTAGCAAAATATTTAAATAAAATTTTGCAATAGGAGGAAAATAATGATTTATATACAATTACAATTATTCTTTATATTCCTTTTAAATGGTTTGTTAATTGGTTTACTGTTTGACTTTTTTAGAATATTGAGAAAAGCTATGAAAACAGCTGATTTTATAACCTATATTGAAGATGCCTTATTTTGGATTTTAACAGGATTTATCATCTTATACTCTATATTTACATATAATAATGGTGAAATTCGATTATTCATGTTTTTAGCAATCATACTGGGTCTTCTAATATACTTGGCCTTTATTAGTAAAATGATTTTAAGTATTAGCTTAGGTATCATAAATATTGTTAAAAAAATTTTAGGGATCATATTTCATATAATAAAAATTCCATTTTGCTTCTTTTTGAAAATAATTAAAAGATTATTTTTAAATCCTATATCCTTTATTATTATCAATATTAGAAATTATTTTACAAAATCTTTTAAAAATTTTTCTAATACATTAAAAAAAGTAAAAATATCAAATAAATTTGTAAAAAATACAAAAAATTAGAAGGATTTATATAAAATTTGTAGAATAATATATATGTGAAACTTTTAATAGATGGAGATTACTTATGAAAAAAAATAAAAAAATTTTAAGAAATTTATTAATTATAGCAATTATTATATATATTGCATTTGTTTTTATAAACCAACAAAAAACTTTAAATCAATATAGTAAAAACACAGAAGAATTAAATCAACAAATTGCTTCAGAAAAAGCAACAAATGAAGAATTAAATCAACAAAAAGATAATGTTAATTCTTTGGATTTTATTGAAGAAATGGCTAGAGAAAAACTAGATATGTATTATCCTAATGAAAGAGTATATATGGATCAAGGAATGTAATCTTTTAGATTATATTCCTTTTTTGGAAAATTTTGTTTATTTTTTTGATTTTTTATGATATAATAGGATTTGTATTAAGTTCGTTTTATTCCCATAACATTTAAATATTTAAAATAATAATTATTATATATATAATTTAGGAGGTTTTATGTTAGATTTAGAATCAATGAATTTAGCTGATTTAAAGCTATTAGCTAAAGAACATAATATTAAAAATATTTCGAAATTAAAAAAGGAAGAAATTATAGAAGTACTAAAACAAGTATTAGATACAACAACATCTACTCTTGAGCAAAATGATGAAAAATCTACAAACAATCATAATGATGAAAGTAGTGAAAATGATGAAGAAGTAAAAAAAGAGCCAATAGAAAGACAATATGATGAAAATGGAGAACCAATTGTAGACTATAAGCTAACCAATGAAGGTGATGAGATTGTTGAAGGAATATTAGATATCATGCCAGATGGCTATGGCTTTTTAAGAGGTGATAACTACTTATCTAGTGAAAAAGATGTCTATATTTCTATGGTACAAATTAGAAGATTTAGACTAGATACAGGAGATATTATAAAAGGAATCTCTAGATTTAGAGAAGGTGAAAAATTCCCTTCATTAATATTTGTAGGTGAAGTTAATGGAGAACATCCAGAAAAAGCTTTAAAAAGAAAAAGATTTGACGAATTAATACCAATTTATCCAAATGAAAGATTAAAATTAGAAACTGTTCAAAATGATTACGCAACTAGAATTATTGACTTAATGTGCCCAATAGGAAAAGGTCAAAGAGGAATGATTGTAGCTCCACCAAAAGTTGGAAAAACAACACTTCTAAAAAAAGTTGCAAATAGTATTAGTCAAAATAATCCAGAAGTAGAATTAATAGTCCTTTTAATTGATGAAAGACCAGAAGAAGTAACTGATATGAAACGTTCTATTAAAGGCCAAGTCATTCATTCAACATTTGATGAATTACCAGAACATCATGTAAAAGTTGCAGAAATGGTTTTGGCAAGAGCAAAACGATTGATTGAACAAGGAAAAGATGTTGTTATCTTATTAGACAGTATTACTAGATTAACAAGAGCTTATAACCTTGTCATTCCTTCTTCAGGAAGAACCTTATCAGGTGGTATGGATCCAGCAGCATTGCATAAACCTAAAAAATTCTTTGGTGCAGCAAGAAATATTGAAAATGGTGGAAGTTTAACAATCTTAGCTACAGCATTAATTGATACAGGTAGTAGAATGGATGATGTTATATTTGAAGAATTTAAAGGTACAGGTAATATGGAAGTTCACCTAGATAGAAAATTGTCTGAAAGAAGAATATTCCCTGCAATTGATATTAATAAGTCAGGTACAAGAAGAGATGATTTATTATTAACACCGACTGAAAGAGAAACTGTTTTTGCCTTAAGAAAAGCAATGAATACAATGCCTGTTGCTGAAGTTACTGAACAAGTCATTAGCGAAATGACTAAAACAAAAAATAATGAAGAATTTATAGAGAAGATGGATTCTTATTTAAGAAGATTTAAATAAATTTGTCAAAAAGATTTATATTTTAGTATTCTACATAATAAATCCGGATTAGACTTTAATATATATTGTTATTTGGTGATAAAGAATATATTCCTGTTTTTTATTTATAAATGGAAGAGTATATTTACTCTTAATAACATTGCATAAAATTAAAGTATTCGACAGTTTTTTAGCTAATTTTAACCAAAAGCAAATCAAATTTACAGTGTTTTTTAGAAAACTACTTTATATTTTTTAAACTTAATATATAATATCCGTGAAGGTGATAAAAATGAGTTATGATATTGAACATTCAAGAAAGGAAAATTTATGGAAAAAGAAAAATTAGAAGAATATGTTAATTCATTTTTAAGTCAATCATACATGGCTGCAGAATACAAACTTGAAAGTGATGGTCTATCAGAAAAAGAAATTGAGGAAATATTAAGTCGATTAAAAGAAAAGTTTTTGAGTAACCAAAAAAATAATAAAATTCTCACATCAAATAATATCTCCAATGTCAATACACCAAAGCATATGACAGTAGGAGTTGAAATTGAGACTTTTGTTAAAAATAAAGATACTACTAATCCTAGTACATCAGAAGATTTTGAGGAAATTAATTCATTATTTAAAAATGATATGTTAGAAATTGTAAGGTATTTAGGTTGGAAACCAGGAACGGATGAGTCTATAAGATGGATTGTTGATGGAAAAGAAGTATCTAATGGTGTTGAAATTAAATCGCCAATTTTAAATTCAGGAGATTATAATATTGGAAGAGAAGTAAATAATATATGTAAATTAGCTATTCTATCTAATTGTGATGTTAATGAAACTTGTAGTATTCACATACACGTTGGTTCAAATTATTTAGAAAATGCTCAAGCATATATAAATTTATTAGAAATATGGTGTAATAATGAAGATTTATTATATTTAATATGTAATCCTCCTAAGGAATTAATACGCGAATCTGCTATTAGAGAAATAGATCCACAAGCAGACTGTTGGTCTCAAATAATTAAAAGTGCAATGGAAAATAATTCTTTAAATATTAATAAGGACGATTCATTAGAAGCAATTAAAGAAAAGCTGATAAATTTTCAAAGTTTAAATCCAACCAAAAGTCAAATGATTGACTCTACAGGAAAATCTCCTGCTAAAAGGCAGCGTGGTCTAAATTTTATGTCGTTAGAAAAGTTTGGAACTATAGAATTCAGAGTACACAATGGATCAATTGATGGTAAAACAATATCTGAAGATATTAATTTGGACACAGGTTTATTAGTTTTTTCTCAATCTCTTTCATTAATTCAAGAAAAAAGTACAGAAGAACTTACACAAGAAGAAAAAGAAAAGTTACGTGAATTTGAAAAAATTACATCAAGAAAAAACGAAATGTCTCAAGAGGAAAGATTAGTTTTATTGCTAAATTTAATAATTCCAGAGGGTCAAAATAAAGATGTTTACATCGAAAGATATTTAGCCAATCTAGAAATTTTAAAAAATAATCCAGAAATGAGTGAGTTGTTTCAGAAAAAAATTTCAACAGTACCTATAAAATTACAACCAGTTTATAGCGAAAAGTTTAAAGATGTAAATAGTATTAAGATATTGAATGATGCTCATAATTCTGATGAAAAAAGTGATAAAATAATTGGTGAAGAAGATTTTAATAAAGCTTATACTAGTGTAAGAAAAAAAGATCAAACAGCTAAAATAATATTTGCCAATATGATAAAATATATAAGTAAAAAACTTCATTTTAATAAACAATTATATGAATCCCCACACCAAAAAATAGAAGAAACAGAAAAAGAGTAATAAAATATTTATATAAACAAAGGAAAATTAAAAAATGGAAGATATAGATAGAAGAGTTTTTAATCAAATAGACGAAATACTTAAACATTCCAGTGATGAAATTTCAAAAAAATTACCTAAAAATCTTCAAGAGTTTTTAAAAGAAAATCAAGAAAAAGATTATAAACCAAATATAGATTTTAATACAGATAATTGGCAAGATTATTTATTAGAGGATACTATAGTTTTAATGGGGCTAATATATAGAGACTATATTGTTTCTAAAGATGAAAGACAAAAACTGTTATTAGAAGAAGAAATAGAGTATAACGAAAAGTATAATCCTAATAATATATTCAAAAATAAGAAAAATATTCAAAATCAAATAGAAGAAATTCAATCACGAGAAACAGCTATAATTGAATATAAAGAAAAGAATTTTTTACAAAAAATATTTGATAAAATTAAACATTTATTTAATAAATAAATGTGCAGAGGAGAAGTATGAAATATTACTTCTTTTTAAATTTATTAAAAATTTCTTTAGAATTAAGAAGAAACAAATCAATAATAATAATAAGTATAATTTATTTTCTGTAAAGGGGAAAGAGATATCTGCTTAATAAATCTAGGCATCAAACATTGCACAAAATCAAAGTTTTGCGCAATAAGAGATAGGAGAAAAATATAAAACAGCCATAAACATCTACTTCTACTAATTCAAGGCTTTTAGCTGTTCTATACATACTAATATTCATTTATATATCTTTATTTTCTTATTATATCTATA